>CALPYQ020000349.1 GCA_943327965.2 Singulisphaera sp. GP187 | reverse complement strand
GCAAAGGCACCCCAGTCTAGATCGAGTGACACAAAACTTGCAATGACCAGCAGTATCAATGCGAACGTGAACCAGCAAGCTTGGCATCGTAAGTTGATCATGACAAAGCCTTTCGCAACAAGGCACTCACCCTATCGGCCAGACCGACCAATGCAATGAAAACCAAAAGCAGCGTCGCAACTTCACCGCCGTTGAACATCTTCATCGAATTGTCCAATTGCTGACCCAAGCCTCCTGCGCCTACAAAACCCAAGACCACGGATGAGCGAATGGCACATTCCCAACGGTAGACCGTATAAGAGGCCAGTTCAGCGGCATGCCCTGGTAGCAATGCATACAAAAATGCCTGCATACGGCCGCTGCCATTTCGCATCAAGGCATGCGTTGGATGGCTTTCGCCGCTTTCCAAAATTTCTGCGTAAACTTTGCCAAGCATGCCGGCATAAGTTAGGGCGATGGCCAGCACGCCCGCAGTAGGACCCAAGCCTACAACACGTACAAAAACCAGGGCCCATACCAATTCGGGAATGCTGCGCAGCACAATCAAAATAGCACGCACACACCAGCGAAAAGCGGCAGGCCATCTGTCCATGCGACCCGACAAGGCAGACAGTGACAAAACGCGAGTGGCCATCAAACACATGGGCACCGCCAAAACCAGAGCCAAGGTAACGCCTGCGGTGGCCATGGCAACAGTGCGCCAGGTTTCGCGGGCTACCAATTGCATGAATTCAGCGTTGTGCACAAGTGGCCAAAAGCTGCCCAAAAAATCGGTAGTTACTTTTCTGTTAGCAGGCTCCCACAAAACCCAAGGCCGAAACTCGGTGGCAACTCCCAAAGGCCAAAGCAGCAAGAGGGCTAGAACTAGCCAAAAAACCCGTGAAGAAAAATCGGGGTCGCGCAAATTGCTTTTCTCTGACACATTGACGGTGGACAAATTGGATGCAGTCATCTAGACAAGGTCCATGCAAATGACGTGCTAGGCCTAGCGGCAGTGCATGACAACTGGCGCGGGCGCAAGCATGTCTTCGGTCAACTCTGGTGGCAGGACCGTGCTGTGGAGTTCATGCTCATGCTGCTCATAAAGTTGTGCCAAGCGTTCACGGGTAACCTGAGCAGCTGGCAAATCAAATGCAACTTGACCTTTGAGCAAACCAATGATGCGATCAAAGTGCGTGAGAGCCATGTCGACCTGGTGCAAAGTTGCAACCAGTGTAATTTGCCGCTCGCGCGCAAGCTTAACCAAGGTGGTCATGGCCAATCGAGCGCGCATGGGATCGAGTGCTGACAAGGGTTCGTCAATCAGCCAAAGGCTGGCAGGAGACAACAAAGCACGTGCAAGGCCCACCCGTTGGCGTTCTCCACCAGACAGGCGATCGACCCTGGCAAACAGCTTGTCGCTCAGGTCAAAATGTTGGAGTGCTGCGTTGGCTGCAGGAATGTCGGTCGGATAAAACAAAGAGCGCATGCTTGCAAGCAAACTCATGGCAGGCAGTCGTCCGGCCAATACCGAGGTGACAACACGTTGCCGCGGCGGCAATGGCGGCACTTGTGGCGCCAGAAAAAGTTGTCCGCGCAAATGACGCAAGTCACTTGGCTGCAATTGCCAAGGATCTTGCGCATCCAAACGCAGAGCGCCCTGCGCAGGTCTTTGCGCACAGGCCAACACCTGCAGCAAGCTTGTTTTGCCAGCACCAGATGGGCCGATGATGGCAACCTGTTCGCCTGATTTCAGTTTTAAATTGACGTCCTGCAAAGCGGGCGGCGCCGAGGCAGGCGCCGATGGGTGCCTTGCCTGAAGGCCAATTAACTCAATGTTCAAAGCTGCAAGATCCGCTTATTGCAGCAAGCCTGCGCTGCGCGCTGCCGACTCTAAACCTTTGTAGTTTTCTGGCGTTGTGGGCACGTAGCGAGTTGCACGATTGAGTTTCAGAATTTCGGCATGCTCTGGGTTGGCGGCATTCAAACCCAGCAAAGCCGCTTTGATTTTGTCGCGTTGTTGCACGGGCATGTCGGCATGGACCGACCAGTTGTAATTGAAATAGGTAGGCGTGGAGAAGAAGACATTGACATCTTGCGTGTTCACTTTGTTTTCAGTAACAAATTTTTGCCAGACCGTGATGTCGAGCGCTGCAGCATCAACCTTGCCACTGACCACAGAGGCGATGGTGGCGTCGTGAGCACCGCTATACGCAATGCGCTTGAAATCTTTCTCTGGCTCGATGTTGGCTTGCAACAAGAAACTTCTGGGCATCAGGTGGCCAGAAGTGCTGCTTTGCGAACCGAAAGATACTTGCTTGCCCTTCATGTCGGCCAAACTTTTAATGCCTGAGTTGGTCTTGGCAATGAACACTGATTGAAACTTGGTGTCTTCTTCACGCTGCGCCAAAGGCACGATCTTGCCGCCTGAACGAATACTGGCTTGGACAAATGTAAAACCACCAAACCAAACCAAGTCGACTTTTTTATTGACCAGCGACTCTACGGCTGCGGGATAGTCGGTGACAGGTGTGAACTGAACTTTCATGTTCAGTTGCTTTTCCAAATAGTTGGCGAGTGGGGTGAACTTGCGAATTTGCTCAGTGGCCGCTTCTTCGGGAATGGTGGTGATTCTTAGCGTGGTTGGAGCTGTCGTCTGAGCTTGGGACAGTCCGATGAACGAAAAGGCAATGAAGCAAGCAGAAATAAGAGAATTGATTTTTTGTGTTGAATATTGAAAATTCATGATTGGCTTAAGAGGACTAGAGTGCCTTAAATGTAACCAAAAATGGTTTGGCATTAGCTTAGGGCGTAGATGAGCTGAGCTTTGTTAGGGCTAATCATCCTCAGCTCTTAATTTTTCATTTATTTCGCAAGCGCTTTAACAATCAGGATCTTGGCAAGCAATAGATGGCAGTTGAATGCATGGCTGACCTTTGCAACATTCGTCTGTTAGATAGGCAAGCAAATTTTGCATCCGACTCATGTTTGCGCGATAGCGCAGGTTTCGGCCTTCACGCTCTTGTGACACCAGT
>CALPYQ020000348.1 GCA_943327965.2 Singulisphaera sp. GP187 | reverse complement strand
GAAAGCGAAGAAATTACTGACTTGGCAGGCCTTAACAACCGCAGCCCCTTGTACGCTGGTGTGATGGCCATCTGCATGTTCTCGTTGGCGGGTATTCCACCCATGGTGGGTTTCTATGCCAAGCTGTCAGTCTTGCAGGCCTTGGTGGCCTCGGGTCATACAGCTGACATCGTATTGGCTGTCTTTGCAGTTGCCATGTCCTTGGTGGGCGCGTTCTATTACTTGCGTGTTGTCAAGGTCATGTACTTTGATGAGGCCGTCACAGCCACCACCGTTTCTGCGTCTGCCGATGTTCGCGTGGTGTTGTCCCTGAATGGTTTGTTGGTACTGGTTTTGGGCATTGTGCCCGGTGCATTGATGTCATTGTGCGCTCGCTCAGTGACCCAAATGTTGGCCAACTGAACATGAACAATCAGGTGGATGCGCATCTGATTGAAACAAAGCTAAAGAGCGAAGCGCTCTTTAGCGGCCATTTTCTTCACGCGTTTCGCGACACGGTTGCTTTGCCAGATGGCTCGCAGGCCACCCGAGAGTATGTGACCCACCCCGGTGCAGTCATGATTATTCCCATGCTGGAAGAGCCTGGCCAACCCCTTCGCTTGGTCATGGAAAGGCAGTATCGGTATCCAGTTCAACAAGTCATGATTGAGTTCCCGGCGGGCAAACTCGACCCTCAAGAGTCGACGCTTCAATGTGCTCAGCGAGAGTTATTTGAAGAAACAGGTTATCGCGCTCAGCAATGGGCCAAGGCTGGCGTTTTACATCCTGTTATTTCATATTCCACAGAATTCATTGAGGTTTGGTTTGCCAAAGACTTGAGCTTGGGTGAACGCAGCTTGGATGTGGGCGAGTTTTTAGAAGTGTTTTTACAAACGCCAGAATCGCTTCAACAGGACTGCTTCAACGGCAAAGTGACGGATGCCAAAACCTTAACAGGCATGTTCTGGTTGCAAAACGTTTTACAGGGCCATCACACCCTGGAATGGTTCAAAGCAACATGAAAGTCTTGAACCTTCAGTGCGCCGGCATGCACACCTTTGAGGGCTGGTTTGGCTCGGAAGAAGATTACCAATCGCAACGTGAAAGAGGCTTGGTGGCATGCCCGCTGTGTGCCAACACCGAGGTTCGCAAATTACCCTCTGCACCGCGTTTGAATTTAGGCGCGGTAGAACCACGTGCCTCAAAACCCGCTGCGCAAGAAGAGCCCACCAACGCAACGGGTGAGTCCTCGCCGGCTGCCAATTTGCCTGCAGCGCCTACTGCTGAAACCGTTGCTTCAAGCTTGTCGCAAGTTCACCCAGAAGCCGCTGAGATGGTGCAAGAAGCTTGGATGAAGATGGTCAAGCATGTCATTGCCAACACGGAAGACGTGGGCCAAAACTTTGCAGAAGAAGCCCGCAAGATGCACTACGGCGAATCTGAAGAACGCAACATCCGCGGGCAAGCTTCGGCAGAGGAAACCAAAGACTTGCTAGAGGAGGGCATTGAAGTGTTGCCCTTGCCTGTGCCAGATGCGCTCAAGGGCGGGCTTCAGTAGACGCTAGTTGAGGCCAGTTAATGCCAATTAACGCCATCAACGCTTACTGTACCAATCCTGTACAGCCGCAACATACCGCTGCACACCTTCGGCCACACTGGCTGCCTCCAACGCACCATAGGACAAGCGCTGATAATTTGCTTCATGCGTTTGTGTCAGCCCAAATGCAAAACCTGGAATGGACGCCACTTTGAACTTCTCAATCATGGCCCGATTGAAAGCAATGGGCTCGGTACCTTGCGCCAAACCAGGCAGTTTCAAGAGCACATAAAACGCACCTTGCGTTTTTGGAAATTGCACCAAGTCGCCTAAACCTTCGAGAGCTTGGTAAACCGTTTGACGCACTTGGCTCAAGGCCTCAACTTTGGGGGCAACCCATGGTTTGCCTTTTTGCAAGGCTTGCAGTGCCAACAATTGGGATGGCATGGGTGCACAAATGAGGTTGGTGTCTTGCACCTTGTTCATGGCATCAAACAAGTTGGCTGGAAACACCACATAGCCAACACGCCAACTGGCCATGCCGTAGTTCTTGGACATGGAGAAAAAAGACAAGGTGTGCTTCATGGCGCCTGGAATGCTGGCCGGAGAAAAGTGCTTCACACCTTCATAAGTAAAGTATTCGTAGGCCTCGTCACTGAAGTGATACAGACCACGTTGGGCGCACAGTGCGTTGATGGCGCGAAGTGATGCCTCTGAGTAAACAGCGCCAGTAGGATTGTTGGGTGACACGGTCAGAATGGCGCGTGTGCGCGGTGTGATGGCCGCTGCCATGGCCTCGACATTCAGACTGAAATCATCATGGGTGGGCACTGGCACAGGCACGCAGCCACACATGCGAATGGCCATTTCTTGGTTGAAGTAATACGGCATGGGCAAGATGAATTCATCCCCGGGGTCGGCCACGGCCAAGACCGAATTCAAAAAAGCCATGTTGCTACCAGCGGTCACCATCAGCAGGGCGTCTGAGCCTAGCTGCAAGTGGTTCTCCTGAGCAAGTTTGGATTGAATGGCCTCCACCAAACCCGGGTGGCCGCTAACGCCCAAATATTTGTGCAAACTGCCGTCGCCCATCATGCTAGGCAAAGCGGCAATGGCTTCAGCAGGTGGGCCGTAATTGACCACGCCTTGGCCCAATGAAATGGTGCCAGGATTGTTTCTGACCAAAGCCGCAATGGTGGGGATGATGGGGGTTTCTACAGAAGCCAGTCGGAGATGAGGTCGAATCATGAGATAACTTAATCAGAGGAATAGGGCGGATTGATCTGTTGACACGGCAACACATGGATTAAAGTACGCCCCTATGAACAGTTTTGAAACTTGGGGCTCGACCCTGTTGCCCAGCATTGAACTTCTGGCCACCTTGGCTTTTGCATTGTCGGGGATTATGGCGGCAGCACGCAAACGCATGGACGTGGTGGGTGTATGTGTTGTGGGGTTTTTGGCAGCTTTTGGTGGCGGCACTTTGCGTGATATTTTG
>CALPYQ020000347.1 GCA_943327965.2 Singulisphaera sp. GP187 | reverse complement strand
GGAATGGCATCCAACAGCATGCGCGTATAAGGATGCTGCGGCGAACCAAACAAACTGTGTTTGTCAGCCAGTTCCACCAACTGCCCCAAATACATAACCCCTACGTTGTCACTCACATGCCGCACCACGGCCAAATTGTGCGAGATGAACAAATAGGTCAGACTGCGCTCGCGTTGCAAGTCTTTCATGATGTTGAGAACCTGGGCCTGAACACTGACATCCAAGGCAGATGTGGGCTCGTCGCAGACTAAAAATTCGGGCGCAGTTGCCAAAGCGCGGGCAATTGAAATACGCTGACGTTGCCCACCTGAAAATTGGTGCGGGTACTTGACCATGTCCAAAGCCGACAAGCCAACCGACTGCAACAACTCGGCCACCCGGTCTTTTAATTCTTGCTCGTCTTGAATCAAACCATGTTCGTGCAAGGGCTCGCCCACAATGTCTGCCACTGTCCATCTAGGATTGAGGCTGGCATAAGGGTCTTGAAAAATCATCTGAATGCGTTTGCGCATGGCTTTGGCATTGTTGGATTTAAAGGCTGCATGGGCATCCTGTCCATCAAAGGTCAAACCACCGCGCGTGGGTTCATACAAGCCCACCAGCAAGCGCGCCACCGTGCTTTTGCCGCAACCGGACTCGCCCACCAAAGCCAGCGTTTTGCCGCGTTCAATTTCAAAGCTCACGCCATCGACCGCTTTCAGCAACTGGCGTGGTTTGCGTTCAATGACGCGCGTGAGCCAAGGGGCCGACACATCAAAGGTTTTGGCCAAATCGTGGGCCACCACCAAGGCTTGAGGAACCGATTGCATATTGCTAGATGAATCACTCATGCTGCACCGCCTTGCGCAACTTCGGGCTGTAACCAACAAGCCACTTTGGTTTTGGCATCGGACGCAACGGAAGCCACTGGAATCAGTTCGGGCCGTTCATGTCGGCACTTCTCAAACACTTGAGGGCAGCGAGGATTGAAGGCGCAACCCTTTGGAATGGCATTCAAACGTGGCATGGCACCATCAATTTGATTTAAGCGTTCACGCTCAATGTCCATGTCGGGAATGGACGCCATCAAGCCGGCGGTGTAGGGGTGCTCCGGATGGTGAATCACTTGATGGACAGGACCCACTTCAACAATGCGGCCCGCATACATCACGGCCACCCGATCGCATGTTTCGGCAATGACACCCATGTCGTGCGTAATGAGCATGACGGCCGCACCGCGCTTTTTACAAATGTTTTTAAGCAGACTGATAATTTGCGCCTGAATGGACACGTCGAGCGCCGTGGTGGGTTCGTCCGCCACAATGAGTTGAGGCTCTGCCGCCAAGGCCAACGCAATGACCACACGCTGCCGCATGCCACCAGAAAACTGATGTGGGTAATGGTCAATACGCTCTGCTGCGGCGGGTATGCCGGTATCTTGCAACAAACCAATGGCACGTTGACGGGCCTCTTGGTCCGACACTGGCAAGTGCGCTTGAATGGTTTCGGTCAGTTGCTTGCCCACCGAGTAAAGCGGGTTCAGCGATGTCAGGGGATCTTGAAAAATAGCGCCAATTTTGCGGCCCCGAATGCTGCGCATTTGGTCGTTGTTCAAATGATCGATGCGCTCACCTTGCAACAAAATTTGGCCACTGGCCACGCGCCCTGGAGGTTCTAACAAACCAATGATGGATGCGCCTGTGAGTGATTTGCCGGCACCCGATTCACCCACCACCCCCAAAATTTCTCCGGGGGCAATGTCGAAAGAAATATCGTCAAGCGCACGCAAGGTGCCATGCCGACTGGGAAACTCCACCACCAAATTTTTAACTTGAAGAAGACTCATAAAAATATTGGAAGCAACGGATTAACGCAAACGTGGGTTCAAGGCATCACGCAGCCAATCGCCCAACAAATTGACAGACAAGGCAATGAGCACCAAGGTCACGCCCGGGAAAATAGTGATCCACCATTCACCTGAAAATAAAAAATCATTGCCAATGCGAATAAGCGTGCCCAACGAAGGCGATGTAGGCGGCACACCCACCCCCAAAAACGACAAGGTGGCTTCGGTAATGATGGCGGTCGCCACTTGAATGGTGGCCAATACCATGACGGGGCCCAACACGTTGGGGAGCACGTGGCGCAACATGATGCGCAAAGGCGCAACGCCTGTAACGCGAGCCGCTTGCACGTATTCTTTGTTGCGCTCCACCAAGGTGGTGCCACGCACAGTACGTGCGTATTGCACCCAGCCTGTGAGTGAAATTGAAATGATGAGCACTCCAAAGGCCAAGGAATCGTCGGCTGCTGGGAACATGGCGCGGCCCACGCCTGCAATGAGCAAAGCCACCAAGATGGCCGGGAAGGACAGCATGACATCGCACAGGCGCATGAGGAAAGCATCCAGCCATCCGCCTCTAAAACCCGCCAACAAACCCAAGCTGACACCCACCAACAAAGACAAGAAGACAGAGGCGAATCCGACCACCAAAGAAATGCGCGTGCCGTACATGAGGGCCGACAAAATGTCGCGGCCTTGGTCATCTGTGCCCAACAAATACTTGCTGCTGCCTTCGGCCATCCATGCGGGCGGCAAACGCGCATCCATCAAATCCAAGGTGGCGGCATCAAAGGGGTTGTAGGGTGAAACCCATTTGGCAAACAGCGCACAAAAAATAAAGACAAAGGCAATGCCTGCGGCCACCATGGCTGTTTTGGATTGCCTGAAGCTATAACCCACATCGCTTTGCAGCCATCTGACCAAGAAATTGGGTTGGCGTGTTTGATTTGTCGACATGCTTCAATGCCCTCCCGCTTTGCCCACGCGAAGGCGCGGGTCGACTGCAAAATAAAGCAGGTCCACAATTAAATTGATGACCACAAAGATGAGTGCAATCAAGCACAAGTAAGCGGCCATGACCGGAATGTCGGCAAAGGTGACGGCCTGAATAAACAACAAGCCCATGCCCGGCCATTGAAAAACAGTCTCGGTAATGATGGCAAATGCAATGAGGCCCCCCAACTGTAAACCTGTG
>CALPYQ020000346.1 GCA_943327965.2 Singulisphaera sp. GP187 | reverse complement strand
CATGATAACCCCCGAAGAAAATGACTTGTTGTGCCGTGTTGAAGGCAATGCCCCCATGGGACAACTCATGCGCCGGCAGTGGATTGCCATTTGCTTGATTGAAGAAGTCTCTGAACCCGATGGGACTCCCATCAAAGCGAGAATTCTGGGCGAAGACTTGGTTGTTTTCAGAGACACCAAAGGCCGTGTGGGGGTGATGGATGAATATTGTCCGCACCGCAAAGCTTCTTTGGTATTTGGCCGCAATGAAGACTGTGGATTGCGTTGTCTTTATCACGGCTGGAAGATGGATGTGGCAGGCAATGTGGTGGACATGTCCTCTGAGCCCGCAGGCAGTGGCTTGGTTGAAAAAGTAAAGCATCGCGCCTTTCCCACGCACGAGTGGGGCGGATTTGTGTGGGCATACATGGGGCCGCCTGAGCATCAACCCGAATTTACACCGCCGCCTTGGGCGCCCAATGCAAATTCACGTTTGGCAGTGGCAAAAATCATTGTTCCCTGCAATTGGGCGCAAATTTTGGAAGGGCAAATTGACTCCGCCCACAGCTCCAGTTTGCATTCGTCCGACATGGTGCCGGCCCGCGTAGATGGCGCCAAGGCCACCGATACCCAATGGCTGCGTCCGTCCACCGATAAATCGCCGCGCATGCAAGTGGAGCGCACGCCATATGGTTTTCGGTATGCCGCCATTCGCCGGCCCATCAAGGACGCGCAAACACACGACTACATTCGCAGCACGGTTTTTGTGGCACCTGCTTCGGCACTCATTCCCCCCAACGACCAATACAACGTGGCCAACATGAATGTGCCCATTGACGATTACCACACGGCCTTTCATTTCATGGCCTGGGGTAACCCAGAAACCACGCCAGATCATGACGCATGGCGTGCTTTTTTGCATGCCCAAGTGGGCCCCGATTTGGATGCGCAATTTAACCCAAAACGCAACTACGACAATCGTTTTGGGCAGGACCGTCAAGCCATGAAGGATGGCAACTTCACGGGCATTCAAGGCATACCCAATCAAGACATGGCCATGTGGGTTTCCATGGGACCCATTGTGGACAGAACCCACGATCGCTTAGGCGCCTCTGACTTGGCCATTGTGGAATTCAGACAAAGAATGTTGCAGGCTGTGCGCAGTTTCATGGCGGGCGAGACCCCCATTGGCACTGGCGAAGCCAGCATCCCTGTGCAGGTTTGCGCATATCAATCTATCATCCCCAAAACCACAGACTGGCGTCAATTTGATGCCCAGCCTGTTTAACCATTAACCACTGGAGACATCTCAATGAAACGTCGTGATCTATTGGCTGCATCGGCAGCACCTTTGTTGGCCGGTCTGCAAATGCCTGCCTGGAGCCAAGCCAGTTTCAATTTCACCAAATCGGTCAAATTCATCGTGCCTTACGCACCTGGTGGCTTGCCAGATACGGTGGCGCGTGTTTTTGCGTTGCGCATTGGTGAGCGCATTGGTCAGGGCGTGGTCATTGAAAACAAGCCCGGCGGCAATGGTGTGGTGGCAGCCCAAGCGCTGACCAGCAGCCCCAATGATGGCCATACTTTTTTGGTGACCGATGGTTCCATGTTTTCAATCAACCCGCTCATTTACAAGAGCCTGGCCTACGATTTGAAGCGTGACTTTGCACCGGTGACTTTGTTGGCTCGCTCGCCCTTGTATTTGGCTGTCCACCCCAAAGTGCCCGTCAATACACTGCAGGAGTTTGTGCAGTACGTCAAAGCCAGACCCGATCAACTCAACTACGGCTCGTCTGGCATTGGCAGTAGCCACCACCTCACCATGGAAGCCATCAAGGCAGCGCTGGGGCTTGAGATCAGGCATGTGCCGTTCAGGGGCTCAGGCCAGTCTGTACCAGCTTTGATTGGTGGTCAGGTTGAATGCCTGTTTTCTGCCTTGCCTTCTTTGGCGGGCTTTGCCAAAAACAACCAAGTCAAAATTTTGGGCAGCAATGCAGCACAACGTTCTACATTGATGCCGCAAGTGCCTAGCATTTCAGAGATTATTCCTGGCTTTGATTTTGCGGTGATCATTGGCGCATTGGCACCCGCCAACGCGCCAGCCGGCGCTATTGCGCGCCTTAGCGCTGAAGCTGCAGCTGTCAAGAATCACCCTGAGTTGTTGAACACAATGGGCACGGCCGGCATTGATTCTGTGGGCAGCTCTGCCGCAGATTACGCCAAAGCCATTCAGTCTGAAAACGAACGCCTTGCCAAAGCAGTGGCGCTGGCAGGCTTGAAGCCAGAATAATTGAAATCAGAGAACACCATGGCCAAACTGCCTCTCAGCTTTGCTTGTTGGAATTACGACCGCACCCGCGCATTGATGGACGGCAGTGTTCAAGTCGATGGCATTGATCTCAATTATTTGAACTTGCCTGTGGAAGAAACTTTCTTCCGCATGGCACGTTTTCGGGAGTTTGATGTTTGTGAAATGTCCCTGTCGTCTTACTGCGTTTCATTGCACAAACCCGACAGGCCGTTCATCGCCATCCCTATTTTTCCATCCCGGTTTTTTAGGCACTCTTGCATTTATGTCAATGCCAACTCAGGCATTCAAGAGCCCAAAGATTTGATTGGCAAGCGCATTGCCAGTCCCGAGTATCAAATGACGGCGCCGGTTTGGATCAGGGGCATCTTGCAAGATCATTATGGGGTGCCGGTTGACGCGCAACCCTACTTGTTTGGCGGCGAGGAAGAGCCAGGCCGCATTGAAAAACAAAAGCTGAACTTGCCTGCCAACATTCAGGTCAAGCCCATTGGGCCGCATCAAACCTTGTCGCAAATGTTGCACGATGGCGAGCTCGATGCACTGTACACAGCGCGCATGCCCTCGTCGTTTTTGAAAGGTGATGGCAAGGTTAAACGCTTGTTTGAAAACTATGTTGACATAGAGCGGGCGTATTACCGCCAAACCAAAATTTTCCCGATCATGCACACCGTGGTGATTCGGCGCGAAGTTTACGAAGCCAACCGTTGGATTGCACAGTCATTGACCAAAGCCTT
>CALPYQ020000345.1 GCA_943327965.2 Singulisphaera sp. GP187 | reverse complement strand
CAAAGACAGCTCCCTCAAAATTCTCACCAGCGGTTTGTTAGGTGAACAATATGTCGGCATTTTGGCGGGAGCCGATGAGAAAAACTTGGTGGCCGGCGACAAAATTGGCTCGACCCAATCTGCCGTCGTCTTGGAAAATTTAATCAGTCAGTTTTTGTACAGCAAAGCAGAAGACTCAAGTACGCCTAAGTCAGGAACCAAGTAATGATCTTAAAGGGGCTTCAGGTGCCGTGGCGCCTGGCATGCATGGTCTTCGCAGTCTTGCTGTTGCAGGGCTGTACGTCATTGCGTGGCCCCGATCCAGCCGATCCACTGGAGCCCATGAACCGCAAGGTGACAGAATTTAACGATGTGGCTGACGATTTGGTGCTGCGTCCTGTGGCCGTTATTTATGGCGAAGTTTTGCCCCCTGTGGTCAAAAAAGGCATCAGCAATTTTTTCAGCAATCAAAGCGATGTCATGTCCTTTTTCAACAGCTTGGCGCAGTTGAAATTAGACGCTGCCATGAAAAATGTGGCGCGCGTTGGCATCAATACCACCATTGGAGTTGGCGGCATCATTGATTGGGCCACCCAACTCAAAATTGAAAAACACAAAGAAGATTTTGGTCAGACGCTGGCCTATTGGGGCATGTCCTCAGGGCCCTACGTGGTCTTGCCATTTTTTGGCCCTTCCACCGTGCGAGACAGCTTTGGCTTGTGGGCCGATACCAAAACCGATGTCAATCAACAGTTGCGTGACGTCAGCTCGCGAAATATTCTGACTCTGCTCCGTTTGACGGACAAGCGTGAACGGTTTTTGAGCTTGTCAGACGCCGTCAAGCAGGCGTCTCTCGACCCCTACACCTTTACCCGTGACGCCTATTTGCAAAAGCGCATCAACGACATTTACGACGGCAACCCACCCATGGTCGATGACCTGGGGGACACGGACGAGGCGCCCAACATGGTTGCGCCCAACCGGATTCCCCCGCCTTGGAAGCAGAATTACAAATAATCCTACAATTCGGGCATGACGAATCTTTTTATCCGATTTTTTCTGGCCATCAGCCTTGCCATGGGCTTGTCGGCTGCATGGGCCAATGACGAAGCGCCCGACGCCTTTGTCAAACGAATTACCAATGAAACATTGGATGCCGTTCGCACAGACAAGTCCCTTAAAGCCGGCGACATCAACAAAATCATGCAGCTGGTGGACACCAAGCTCATGCAGCACGTCAATTTCAGACGCATGACGGCACTGGCCACAGGCCCGGGCTGGCGCAAAGCAACACCCGAGCAGCAAGATCGTTTGCAAGCAGAATTCAAACTTTTGCTCATCAGAACTTACTCTGGCGCCTTAACGCAAATTACCGATCAAACCATTGAAGTGAAGCCTTTGCGCGGCGCTTCCGACGACAAAAATTTGGTTGTTCAAACTGAAGTCAAGGGCAAAGGTGACCCCATTCAGCTCGACTACCGTTTGGAAAAAACCCCTGGCGATGGTGCCGGTTGGAAAATCTTTGACTTGAATGTCATGGGCATTTGGTTGGTAGAAAACTACCGCTCTCAGTTCTCGAAAGAGATCAATGCCGGCGGCATGGATGGCCTGATCAAAAGCCTGTCTGAGCGCAACAAGTCCAACGCCAAAAAGGCTTAAAGCCCATGAGCATTGCGTTGCTAACCTTGCCTGCTGATTTGCGCCACAGCAACGCAGCAGCTTGCTTGGCCCAACTGCAATCGCAAATTCGCAGCAGCGCTACGCAAGACGTAGAAATACAAGCCGGCAACTTGTCAGATTTTGACTCTTCGGCCTTGGCCGTCCTCTTGGGATGTCGCCGTGAAGCGGAAAGTTTGTCCAAAACCTTGAAATTCAAGCAAGTCCCGGCCAAATTGCGTGAATTGGCGTTGCTTTATGGGGTCTCAGAGCTCTTGGTCGAAAGCGCTTGACCGTAAAATAGGGGGCTCATGCCCGCCATCTCTTTTCAATCCGTTTCTAAAACATTCCCTGCCAAATCTGCTGGCGCTCAGCCTTTGAAGGCGCTCAATGATGTCAGCTTTGACATTGCTGAAGGGGAGTTCTTTGGTTTACTTGGTCCCAATGGTGCCGGTAAAACCACGCTCATCAGTATTTTGGCAGGCCTTAGCAAAGCCACAGAAGGTCGCGTGCTGGTGCATGGTCACGATGTGCAAACCGACTATGTTCATGCCCGTCGCATGTTGGGCGTGGTGCCGCAAGAGCTGGTCTTTGACCCCTTCTTTTCTGTCCGTGAAGCATTGCGTTTTCAGTCGGGCTATTTTGGGGTTCAAAAGAACGACGCCTGGATAGACGAGTTGCTGGCGCACTTGGGTTTGTCCGACAAAGCCAATGCCAACATGCGCCAGTTGTCGGGTGGCATGAAGCGCCGTGTTTTGGTGGCGCAGGCTTTGGTGCACAAGCCGCGTGTCATTGTGCTGGACGAACCTACTGCGGGCGTGGACGTTGAGCTTCGCCAAACACTCTGGCAATTCATCGCCAAGCTCAACCGCGAAGGCCACACAGTGTTGCTCACCACCCATTATTTGGAAGAGGCCGAAGCTTTGTGCGGCCGCTTGGCCATGCTCAAGCAAGGCCGGGTCTTGGCACTGGCCAGTACATCAGAATTGCTCAAATCGGCCTCTAGCAATGTGCTTCGATTTAAGTTGGATGGCCAGTTGCCGCCCGAGTTGGCTGCCAAAGCCCGCATCACGGGCCGCATCGTTCAGTTTCCAGCCAACGATGCGCTAGAAATTGAAACCTATTTGGCCGCAGTTCGACAGGCGGGGCTAATCGCCGAAGACATTGAAATTCGCAAAGCCGATTTAGAAGACGTGTTTTTGGATGTCATGGCCGAGGGCAAATTATGAGCGGATGGCGCATGCTGTTTTACAAGGAAGTGCTGCGCTTTTGGAAGGTGGCATTTCAAACCATTGCGGCACCCGTCCTAACCTCGGTGCTGTACATGATGATTTTTGGTCATGTGCTTGAAGACCACGTCAAGGTTTACGACGCAGTCCCTTACACCGCCTTTT
>CALPYQ020000344.1 GCA_943327965.2 Singulisphaera sp. GP187 | reverse complement strand
GCGCAATCTTCTTGGCCCACCAAACCTGTCACCATGGTCGTGCCATTTCCAGCGGGTGGCGGCACCGATGCCTTTGCCAGACCCTTGTCAGCGATCTTTTCAAAACAGACGGGCAAACAACTCATCATTGACAACCGTGGTGGTGCAGGTGGTACCTTGGGTGCCGGTGTTGCCGCCAAGTCGGCGCCTGATGGCTACAACTACTTAATGGGCGCAGTGCACCACACCATTGCACCCAGCATGTACCCCCGACTCGACTATGACCTCGAGCGAGATTTGGTGCCTATTATTTTGGTGGCTGCCGTGCCCCAAGTCTTGGTGGTCAATCCCAAAAAAGTACCGGCCAACAATGTCAAAGAGTTTTTAGATTTTGTGAAGAAAAATCCTGGTCGTTTGAACTACGGCTCGGCAGGTAGTGGTACATCTCACCACTTGGCGGGTGAGTTGTTCAAGCTGCAAACACAAACATTTATCACCCACATTCCTTATCGTGGCGCCGGACCAGCCTTGCAAGACCTGATTGCAGGCAACGTCGACATGATGTTCGATGGATTGGGTTCTTCTGCCGCACACATTAAGGGCGGTCGGATCAAAGCGCTGATGGTCTCAGGCAGCAAGCGAAATGCAGCATTCCCAGATGTTCCATGCTCTGCTGAAGTTGGGCTGCCAGATTACACAGTGAGTACTTGGTACGGTGTATGGGCTCCCAAAGGGATACCTGCCGATGCGCAAGCGCGAGCCACAGATGAAATCCGCAAGGCTTGTCAAACAGACGAGGCCAAAGCAATATGGACTGCACAAGGTGCCGACTTCCCCAATTTGGCGGGTGCACAATTTGATGCGTTCATCAAAACTGAATTGCGTAAATGGAGCCAAGTGGTGAAAGCCTCTGGCGCAAAACTGGACTGAAGATGGCCCAAGAGAATTTGTTCGCAGCGCTGCGTGCTGCATTTCCTGCAAACTTAGATGCAGTCGCAGTTGAAACCGACCAAGGACTGAATTACACATGGCGTGATTTAGACCGTGCCAGTGCCATGATAGCCAACTTACTGGACAGCTTGAAACTGCCTAAGGGCAGTCGCATTGCAGTCCAAGTTGAAAAGTCGGTTGAAGCCATGATGCTCTACTTGGCAACGCTGCGTGCAGGCTATGTTTTTCTGCCGTTGAACACCGCCTATCAAAGCGCCGAGATTGAGTATTTCATTGGCAATGCCGAGCCTGCTGTGGTGATTTGTTCAGGGGCTAATTTTGGGTGGGTCAGTAAAATTGCATTCAAGGCTGGAACGCAATATGTGTTTACTTTGAATGATGACCGAACAGGCACCTTGTTGGAGCGAGCAATTCATCACAAAGATCAGCACCAAACTGCCGTCCAGAAAGCAGACGACTTGGCGGCTATTTTGTACACCAGTGGCACAACAGGTCGCAGCAAGGGGGCCATGCTGACGCATGGCAACATGTTGAGCAACGCGCAAACCCTCAAAACATATTGGGGATGGAAAAAAGGCGATGTGCTCATTCATGCTTTGCCTATTTTCCATGTGCATGGTTTGTTTGTAGCCATTCATGGTGCGCTCATCAATGGCAGCAAGATGATATGGCTGGCCAAGTTTGATCCCAAATTTGTGATTGCCAAAATGCCCGAAGCGACGGTGTTCATGGGGGTGCCAACGCTTTATGTTCGGATGCTTCAAGAGCCTGCACTCAACAAAGACGCTACGCGGAACATGCGCCTCTTCGTTGCGGGTTCAGCGCCCTTGTTGATTGAAACTTTCAACGAATGGCATTTGCGGACAGGCCACACCATTTTGGAGCGTTATGGCATGAGCGAAACCGTCATGCTGACCTCCAATCCTTATGCGGCTGACAAACGTCATGGTGGTCAAACCGAGCGCCGTGGCGGCACCGTTGGCTTTCCCTTGCCAGGCGTCAAGTTGCGCGTGCAGGGCGACGACGGCAAAGCATTGCCTACCGGCGAAATTGGCAACATTCAGGTGAAAGGCCCCAACGTATTTCAAGCCTACTGGCGCATGCCCGAAAAAACCAAAGAAGAATTTACGGCAGACGGGTTTTTTAAAACAGGCGATGTCGGAAAGTTTGACGAACGTGGCTATGTGACCATCGTTGGCAGAAGTAAAGACCTGATCATCAGTGGCGGCTACAACGTGTACCCAGCAGAGATCGAGGGCTACATCAACGAAATGCCTGGCGTGGCCGAAAGTGCCCTTGTGGGCGTGCCGCACCCCGATTTTGGTGAAGTAGGCGTGGCTGTCGTGATTGCCAAGGCTGGCGCGCAATTGAATGCAGAAACCATTGTGGCTACTTTGAAATCACAACTGGCCAACTTCAAAATACCTAAGAAGTGTTTCGTGGTGCCAGAGCTGCCACGAAACACCATGGGCAAAGTCCAGAAAAATTTATTGCGCGATCAGCACAAAAATTTATTTTCAACGTAAGACTAGCACGGGGACATGACAGTGCGTCAGCACTTGTTGTGTCTCACTGCCTAGCAACAAACGCTTGATGCCCTTGCGACCGTGAGAAGCCATCACCACCAAATCTGCTTTTTGTTTTTTGGCGACGGCAATGATGGAATCTGACACGATGTCCGAACGGCTGACAACGCCTTTGGCTTTCACGCCTTTAGCCTCTGCCAATTTTTTAACGGCATCGACCGCTGCTTGGGCATCGGTTGACCATTGGGCTTCAATCCGAGCCACATCTTTGGCATTCATTGGAATGCTGCCTTCAAAATATGCTATGGGGTAACGTGGTACCACTTTGAGGGCAATCAGTTCTGCACCGCAAGTGGCTGCCAAGCCGATAGCGTCAACGACGGCTTTTTTGGAGAGTGTAGAGCCGTCTGTGGCCACAAGAATTCGTTTGTACATGGTGTGCTCCTTTGGTAAATAGGTGAACCAAGCTTAAAACTCTGAATTTCACGCGCCTTGATCTGGATCAAGTTTGATGCAAGCTTGCTGGCTTATCTTCAAAGCATGTCGAATCAAGCCCTTCTTCCCGATTTCGAGGC
>CALPYQ020000343.1 GCA_943327965.2 Singulisphaera sp. GP187 | reverse complement strand
GTCATTAAAGAGCGAGTTGTTCATCCTCACGAGTCGTTTCGTTTCATGCACATGAAGCTTTACTGTCTCAAAGGTGAGCGTCATCGGCATTCGCAAGCCGAGCTCACTTGGGTTGCAAAAGGCACTGGCATTCGTTTTGTGGGTGCCAGTGCCACACCCTTTGAATCAGGCGATTTGGTGCTGGTCGGCCCAGACATACCGCATCTGTGGCTCAGCCAACCTGGCGATAAGGGTCGCATCCACGAATTCAGCGTCATTCAATTCCCATCGGATTTGTTTGAAACCGTTGCATTGCCTGAGTGGGGCGGGGTCAGCGATTTGATGCGCAAAGCGGCTTTGGGCTTGGTGGTTCTTGAACCTGTTCGTCACCAAGTACAAGCTTTGATGCTGCGCATGCAAACTGTTCAGGGCCTTTCGCGGCTTGCTTTGTTGCTTGAAATTTTGGGCCTGCTCATTGCCAATCCACAGTCATTGCAGACGCTTTCAACAGTCAGTTCAATTTCAGCGGGAGGCGCGGACACTGATCAAACCGATCGACGAATTGACCGCGTGGTGCATTGGATTCACCAACACCTTTCGCACAATTTGACCATTGAAGAGGCGGCCGCCAAAGTGCATGTCAGCCCTGCCGCTTTCAGCCGATTTTTTCGCCGCAGTCTTGGTAAAACCTTCACCGAATATGTGAATGATTTGCGTTGTACAGAAGCTGCCATTCAACTTCGAAAGACGGACAAGCCCGTGGCGACAGTGGCCCACGACTGTGGCTTCACCACACTGTCTCACTTCAATCGACAGTTTTTATTGCGGCACGGCCAAACACCACGCCTTTATCGCAAAGCAACTTAGTGCGTCCATGCTTTGCGACGAATGCGTTCAAGTCGCTTTTCCAATCTTGCAACAGCCTCTTCACCACTCATGCGGCCCGACAAGACATCGTGTGCGGCATACCAAACACTTTGGCTCACTTGGGGGTACTTAAGGCCAGTGAGTGTGGAAGGGCGGATCACACCCTTGGCAATCATTTCGCTCAAGGCAGGCATGTGTGGATTGGCGGCAATCACATCTTTGTCTTGGTATAGGGCGGGACGCGTCGGGTTGAACGCACCGGCAATGGCACGCTCACGTTGAACGGCGGCACTCGTCATGTACAGCACCAAATCGGCGGCCAGCGCGGGGTGTTTTGAATAGCGAGCTACACCCAATTGCCAACCGCCCACGGCTGAGCGGCCACCTGAGGCCTGCAGGCCTGGCATTGGCGCGATGCCCACCTTGCCTTTGACGGGGCTGTCATCTTTTTGCATCAAGGCCCATGCGTAGGGCCAGTTGCGCATAAAGAGGGCATTGCCGTTTTGAAAAACGCCGCGTGAGTCTTCGGGCTCATGGTTGAGTACCCCCAATGGCGAAATATCACCAATCCAACTGGCTGCCGTGTCCAGTGCCGACGCGGCTGCGCTGTTTCGAATGGTAATTTCTCCTGATGCACCTAGGACTTGACCGCCCCCGCTGCCAGCGATCCATTCCAATGCGTGGCAAGTTAGGCCTTCATCGGCTTTGCCTTGAAACATGAAGCCATGAAAATCTGGGTTGCCACGCGCTCGTTCTGCACTTTGTATGCGTTTGGCAACGGCGCTCAATTCTTTCCAGGTTTTGGGTACCGCTTGGTCGTAACGCGCCAATAAATCTTTGCGGTAATAAAACACACCGGCATCTGTGTACCAAGGAAGTGCAACCAATCTACCATTGACGGTATTGCCCTCAATTAGAGATTTGAAATGCTGATGTTCTTCACCACGCGTGTATGGCGAAAGATCGATCAAGTGGTCTTTGAGTAATCCAGGCCAAACCAGATCGACTTGCAGAATATCGATGTCTTGTGACTTGGCAGCAAACAACTGCCTGTAAAGCGCCAATTTGTCTGGAACACTAGAGGGCGGCGAAAAATTCCGAACGGTATGACCTGTCTTCTTTGCCCACTCTTGTGCGTATTTGAAACAGTAACTGACATCCATACCGCTTGGACCACAAGCGATGGTAATTTCTGCTGCCGTGCTAGAACTTGAAAACAGCAAAAAAATCTGTGCTGTGCAAATTGCAATTGCTAATCTTGCTTTCCTAGCGAACCTAGATATTTCTAATCTCCAAATCATCATTGCCAAACCTTGTTAAGGTTGATCATTGTGGATGATTCAATGCTTTCAAGGCGGTTGCAAGTGAACAGTTACTGACTGTTTTTATACCTTGAATCTGTTGAATTTATTGGAGCTTGTGTTAGTCGGATGCGTGATATTGATGATCAAAGTTTATTCAATTGAAAGATTTTGACAGAGGGCTAAAACAATTGATCAACTCAATGGGAATGTCAGGAACTTGTTTTTGCAGATAAGTTCGAATTAGTGGTGCCGCCACCCAAGGTTTGGTATGGCCACTCCATATGCCTCGCGGCACAATTTGATTGGCTCCGTCGTTCATTTGAAGCGTAACAACGGCAGGCAGCAGGGACTCAAACTCTACTTCAGCCAAGACCCATTGACCGTGTGTCCAAACACTGGCAATTTGTGCAGATTCAGATTGAGGTGGGCTATAAGATTGAATGGCCTTGTGAATGGCTTGAAAGTTTGCCTCGCTTTCTTTTGGTTCAGTCACACCTTTGCAATTTTGAGTGTGCGCAAGCCATTGGTTTTGAATTTTGCCAAGAACGTCGATTTCGATGCCGTCCACGACCATCAAGTAACTGTGGTCAGTGGCTTTGATACTGATGTGAGACGCAATGACTCCTACTAAGACGATCACCAATAGCGGCAGGGCTACTTTCTTTTTCATCTTTGGTTTTATTTGGATATGGAATTTGATGGATTATGACTGAGCGTGCTGAGCCCGCTGGGCGAGGGTGTGGTGGGTGGGTTCCTCATACTGGAGTACCAGAAATCGTCACCCACCCACCACACCCTCACCCCACTGCGAAAAGTAGTGTTGATAGTCGGAAATGTTCTGCACACCAAAAGTTGAGTAGTAAGGCTATTGGCGACTGACGATTTCTGGTACTC
>CALPYQ020000342.1 GCA_943327965.2 Singulisphaera sp. GP187 | reverse complement strand
GGTGTGTCTGTCATTTGGCCTTTTTCTAACTTGACCATGGCATTTGAAAACTCAGCAACATAGCTGGCAGCATTAGCCCAATCCAAGTCACCACCGTTGGCTCCAGAACCTGGATCTTTAGAGGCTTTTTTAGCCAAGTCTTCAAACTTAGCGCCTTTTTTGATGTCTGCAATCAGGTTCTTGGCTTCGTCTTCTTTGTCCACCAAAATGTGACGCGCACGGTATTCTTTACCGCCATTGGCTGCTACAAACTTGTCGTATTCCGCCTTAATTTCAGCATCAGTGACGGGATTGCGTTTTTGGAAACTGGCAAACAGTTCGCGAATCAGCAAACTCTGGCGGGCCAATTCAATTTGAGCCTTGTAGTCTTCAGAAGTTTCTAGGCCACGCTTGCGGGCTTCTTGCATGAAAATTTCACGCGCAATCAACTCTTCCTTGATTTGAGCCAAGATTTCAGGCGTCACAGGACGACCAGAACGCTCAACTTGCTGCTTCAGGGCTTCAACACGGGCGCTAGGAACGGGCTTGCCATTCACGATGGCCAAATTTTGTGACCAAGCAGACAGGCTCAAAGTGGCCATCAGGCACACGGCCAATTTAGAAACTTTCATTAGATTCCTTCAGTTACAAATAGGAGAACGATTATCGAAACTCGATGGCCAAGGCATGTAGCCCATGATCCAAGAATTCTTGGAGCGAATCATACACAAGCCGATGGCGCTGAACACGGGTTAGCCCATCAAATTGGATGGCGGCAATTCGAACTCTGAAATGACTGTTGAGGCCGGATTCACTGGCCCCCGAATGCCCAGCGTGCTGATAACTCTCGTCAATAACCTCCAAAAAACTGGGGTTGAACTGTTTTTGGAGAGTTAGCTCTATGAGGGGTTGCCAAGAGGCGTCTGGCGCTAGGGAGGATAAATTGTGCATATCAAGAGCCATCGGCACCTTTGTGAGTATCCGTGTTGGGGGTCTCGTCCGCCGGTTGAACGGCGTACTTGGCAATGTAAAAGCCCGTTCCCACAATAAAGGTTAAAGGAAATACATAGCCCCAAATTTTAAAATCAACCCATTGCTCGGTGGTGTAGTAGCTCGCAACATAGGCATTGATGGCAGCCATGAAAACGCAATAAGCAATCCAACCGATGTTCAACGTGTGCCAATTGGCAGGTGGGAGATTGACTTGACTACCCAGCATCGACATGAGCAGGTTGCGTTTGAATACAAACTGAGACACCCAAAGGGCCAAAGCCAAACAACCGTAAAGTAAGGTGGGTTTGAATTTGATAAATCGATCGTCGTGAAGAAACAAAGTGAGACTGCCAAAAACCAAAATTAATCCCAAGCTGGCTTTTTGCATGGTGGACAATTTGCCATCCATTTTGTACATCAACAAACTTTGAACGACCGTCGCGCCCATTAAAACAGCCGTCGCTTCATAAATGGAAGCATATTTGTAGGCTGCGAAAAACAGCAAGATAGGGAACAGGTCCAGAATAATTTTCATGTCACGGCTTCTTAAATTGGAGAGAGGCCGAGTTCATGCAATAACGCAAACCTGTAGGCTGAGGACCGTCTTCAAACACATGACCCAAGTGCGCGCCACATTGAGCGCAGACACTCTCAACCCTCATCATGCCGTGGCTGCGGTCTACTTTTTGCAGAATGGCTTCTGGCTCGGCTGCTTGATAAAAAGACGGCCATCCACAACCCGCATCAAACTTGGTATTTGAATTGAATAATTTGGCATCGCAACAGACGCAGTGATACTGGCCAGGCTCCCAATGGGTCTCGTATTTACCCGTAAACGGTCTTTCGGTGGCAGCCCGTCGAGTCACTTCGAATGCCAAAGGTTCGGCATTTTTTGCACGCAACCATTCGCGCCATTCTTCATCGGTTTGAGGTAATGTTTGTGAATTCATAGCAATTAGGAAGAACAGCTGATTTCGATTGAAGATGCCCAAGCGGGCGGTAAATTGGCGTAGTGATCAAATTGAGCTTGATCGTCATAGGGCGACTTTAACAACTTGAACAGGGTTTCCACTTCCGAATGATCGCCCATTTTAGATTTTTGAATGGCTGATTCAGCCAGATGGTTGCGCAAAATGTATTTGGGGTTGACTTTGTACATGCGCTCTTGGCATTGAACGATATTGAGATTGCTTAATCGATGGCGATAACGGCTTTGCCATGCATGCCAAGCAGCTTGATCAAGGAACAAATCGGCGACATGTCGCCAAGGGGCTGCATCTGATGAGGTTTCGGTTACAGCGCCACTGAGTCTTCGCCAAAACACTGTGAAATCGACTTGCTCTGCTGCCAGAATATCAAGCAAATCATTGAGGAGTACGGTGTCACTTTGAACCTGATCTGAGGCGTCTGACACCTCTAGTCCAAGCTTGCTGAAAAACCTTTCGGTCCAAGCCTTTGAAAATGTCGTTTTGAAGGTTTCTAGCGCGCGCATGGCCAATTCTTGCGTCTCAATCAAAGGCATGAGTGCTTGGGCCAAACAAAATAAATTCCAATAAGCCACTTGCGGTTGTCGGCCGTAGGCATATCGGCCCATGTGATCGGAATGGTTGCAAATGTGGTTGGGATTGAAACCATCCAAAAATTGAAACGGGCCGTAATCAATTGTCAGGCCCATGATGCTCATGTTGTCGGTGTTCATGACGCCATGGCAGAAACCTACAGATTGCCAATGCGCCATCAGATGGGCAGTCGATTGGGTCACTTCATAAAGCAAGTTGGCATAAGGATTGTCTGAAAATTCATGCGATGAGTGAACAAAATGGGCGAGCGTAAAGTCCGCCAACTGTTTCAAATTGTCGGAACCCTTTGGAGAAGTTTGATTCGCAAAGTGCTCAAAGTGTCCAAATCGAATAAAGCTAGGCGCAGTGCGCGTCACAATGGCCGCAGTTTCAACTTCCTCTCGAATGACTTTTTGGGGAGAAGTGGTCAAGCAGAGCGCTCGGGTGGTGGGTATTCCTAAGCCAGCCATGGCCTCACTGCACAGATATTCCCTGATGCTTGATCGTAAAACAGCACGCCCATCCCCCAT
>CALPYQ020000341.1 GCA_943327965.2 Singulisphaera sp. GP187 | reverse complement strand
ATGAAGGATGTTTGAGCGCCAGCGTTGTTGGCGGCTTCAGGGGCAGCCACACCGCGGATGTTACCTTGACCAAATGGCACTTCACCTGGGCGAAGTTTGGTTTTCTTCTCAATGGTGTAGGCCGCAAAAGCAGCCAACAAAGCACCGCCGCCTGGCAAGATGCCCAACAAAGAACCAATGGTGGTTCCGCGCAAGACCGCTGGGATCATGTTCCGGAAGTCTTCACCCGTTGGGAACAAGCCTTTGACCTTGCCTGTGAAAACTTCGCGCTTGTCTTCAGGTTGTGACAAGTTGGCAATGATTTCGCCATAACCAAACACACCCATAGCAATGGTAATGAAACCAATGCCGTCGGTGAGTTCTGGAATGTCAAAACTATAACGCGCCACACCTGAATTGACGTCGGTACCGATGAGGCCCAACAACAAGCCAAGCACAATCATGCCCACCGCCTTGATGAGTGAGCCTGAGGCCAACACAACTGCGCCAATGAGGCCCAAAATCATGAGAGAGAAATATTCAGCGGGGCCGAACTTGAAGGCGACTTCGGTCAAAGGCGCAGCAAAAGCGGCCAAGATCAAGGTGCCCACACAACCTGCAAAAAATGAGCCTAAACCGGCAGCCGCCAAGGCTGGACCCGCTCGACCTTTTCGGGCCATTTGATAGCCATCAATGACCGTGACCACCGAGGACGACTCCCCAGGCAAGTTGACCAAAATGGCGGTTGTAGAACCACCGTATTGGGCGCCGTAGTAAATACCGGCCAACATGATCAGTGCCGCGATGGGCGGCAAGGCATACGTGGCTGGCAGCAACATGGCAATGGTTGCCACTGGGCCAATACCTGGCAACACGCCAATGAGTGTGCCGAGCAAACATCCGATGAAAGCGTAAATTAGATTTTGAAACGTGAACGCAACGCCAAATCCCAAGCTTAAGTTGTTAATCAAATCCATTTTTTAACTCCTTAACCTGCAATGAAGGTTGGCCAAACAGGGAATTGCAATTTGAGCAACACGATAAAGGCAAGATAACTCATGACGGACAAAACGGTTGCCAAACCCAATACTTCGGTCAACTTGAATTTGTCACCCGCCAAGCTCACCACCAGCGTGGTGCCATAAATGGCAACAATCAATCCCATGGCAGGCAGTTTGATGCTAGGCAAACCACCTAGCAAAACACCGAACAAAAGATTACCAAGAATGATGAAGGTCAAAGGCCTCCAAGCCAATGCGCCAACGGGATCGCCCGTGGGCGTCTCGACAACCAATGATTTGAACAAAACGAAGGCACCAATCAGCGCCAAGATAATGCCCAGCATGAGCGGGAAATAACCAGGACCCATGCGGGCGCCAGTTCCAATGCTGTAACTCGTTGCTCCGTAGGCAAAGGACGCACCATCGACGGTGAACACCAAGCCAGAGAAAAAGTCTTTTTGACTTTTGATTTTCACAGGGACACTCCTCCAAAAAGTTTGGGATGCCGAATTGTCTGCTCAAAGCAGCGGTTGATGAATGTGGATTTCACCTACTGTCAGCCAATTTAAACCTTAAAGACTTGGGTAAACCCTAGGTTTTTGACGCAATCATTTCATCAAGGGTTTGAAAACGCGCAGCCATTTGGTCGCAGGTAATCCAAATCGGTTCTCAATGGCTTCAGCTTGGGCCAGCAACTCCGCTGTTTTGGGTCGAGTGGCTTGTCTTTGGGCCATCACCACCGTGTTGCCTTCGCGGGTGGGTTTGAAGGCCCAGAGTGCGTCTTCACCAAAGGCCTCGGCCATTTTGGCCACGCTTTGATCGTAGCTGGCTGAGCGTCCAAACAAATTGACCGTCATGGTGCCATCGTCGGCCAGCAAAGCGCGGCAGTTTTGATAAAACTCAACGCTGTCCAGCACTGGGGCAGCCGCCTCATGGTCGTACAGATCGACATGCAAGATGTCGACGGTGCCTAGCCATTCATTGCTTTTAATTTCCTTGGCAGCATCAGCAATGATGACGCGCAATCTAGGGCCATCTTCTGGCAACTTGAACCACCCACGACAGGCATGCAAAACGCCTGGATTCAATTCAATGGCCGTACAAGTCCAGCGCATTTTTTTATAACAAAACTTGGTCAGGCTGGCGGCACCCAAACCCAATTGCATGGCGTGCCGACCCGCGACTGACGCCGATTTCAAAAACAACAAGCCCACCATCATGCGTTGGATGTATTCCAATTCCAACTCGAAGGGCTCTTTGAGTTTCATGGCGCCTTGAATCCAAGGTGTGCCCAAGTGCAAGTAACGAGACTCGCCATCCTCAGAAAAGTTGACCTCCGGGAGCTCTAAGGTTTTATTTTTTTTGGCGGTCATGCAATTTGAAATGATTGAAGTTGAGGCAGCACACGCAATGTATTTTGAACCGTGGTTTGTGCAATCACCGCCATTGATTCATTTCTAAGTTGCGCCAAGACTTGTGCAATTTGGGGCAACTGACACGGCTCGTTTCTATTTTGTGCAAGTTGTATGTCGCCCAATTGTCGCTCTGATTGCGTCCGATACAGCCAGTGAGGCGGTATGTCGGGTGCATCGGTTTCGAGCACGATGTTGGACAAGGGCAGTTGGGTGGCCAGCCGCCTAATTTGCAAGGCACGCTCAAAGGTCAGTGTGCCGCCAAAACCCAATACAAATCCCAAATCAATGAAGGCCTTCGCTTGTTGCAAACTGCCGTTGAAGGCATGTGCAATTCCGCCCTGTAGTTCAAATTTGCGCAAGCCGCTCAACAGTTGATCGGCCGATTTGCGGACATGCATGATGACTGGCAGTTTGTATTTTTGAGCCAACTTCAATTGCGCGTGATAGAAAAATAATTGCTTTTCTCGCATGGCAGGCTCGCACAGGCCGGGTACAAAAAAATCCAAACCAATTTCGCCCAAAGCAACCAATCTGGGATCTGCCACGTTGCCATCTTGAGTAGGTGTCAATGCTTTTTGAATGCACATTTCCAAGTACTGCAAATCTTCTGGTTGCGCTTGCGGCACATAGAGTGGGTGAATGCCCAATGCATAGGGCTGAACAAACAGCCT
>CALPYQ020000340.1 GCA_943327965.2 Singulisphaera sp. GP187 | reverse complement strand
ACGCTACAGGCACCATGCAACGCTTAAGCGTGGCTGTACTAATCAATGAGCGCGCACCCACCGTCACCAAAAATGACAAAGGTGAAGTGACTGAGTCCAAGCCCAACCCCTACACAGAAGAAGAAATTACACGCATGCAAGATTTGGTTCGCGGCGTGGTGGGCTATGACGAAAAGCGTGGCGACGTGGTGGCTGTGGTACAAGCCAAGTTTGAACCCGAGCCAGTTTACGACCTGAGCATTCCTTGGTACAAAGACGAATCTATGCAAACTTACATCAAGAGTGGTTTGCTGGGCTTCGTGTTCATCGCCTTCTTGATGATGGTCATCCGACCCGCCGTATTGCGCATGCTGGGCTTGATGAAAACGCCTGCTGAATTGGAAGCCGAAGCCGCTGCTGCCGCTGCTGCCGCTGCGAAAATTGCCCTGGCCGATGGTGAGTTGTCACCTGAGGACATGAACGCCATCCAACTGGGCGAAGGCGAAACCTTGGAAGACATCAAGGCCAAACTCAAGCCGAAGAAATCAAGCATTTCGATGGAAATGCTGGACACGGCCAACAGCTACGACGACAAAGTGGCTCTGGTGCGCATGATTGTGGCCGAGGACACATCGCGTGTGGCCAGCGTGCTCAAGAAGATGATCAAACTAGCCTAAGGAATTACCATGGCCGAAAAAGAAAAAGTGATGTCGCCTGCAGAAATCGAAGCTGCAGAAAAGCTGCAGTCCGAGATGTCCAATCTCTCGGGCGCACAAAAAGCTGCTGTTTTGATGTTGTTGCTAGGCGAACAGCAAGCTTCAGAAATTGTGAAGTTCATGAACCCCCAAGAAGTGCAAACTTTGGGTGGCGCCATGGTCGATGTGTCGGATGTGTCCCAAGAAGCCGTGAACGCCATTTTGGATGAGTTTGTTGGCACCATCAAAAAGCAATCAAGCTTAGGTTTGGGCAACACCGACTATGTCGAAAAAGTGTTCAAACGCGCCTTGGGCGACGACAAGGCCGCCTCTGTTTTGGGCCGCATCATGCCGGGTCAAAGCAGCAAGGGTCTCGAAATTTTGCAGTGGATGGACGCTCGCGCCATTGCCGACATGATCAAAACCGAACACCCTCAGGTGACTGCCATTATTTTGTCGGTGCTTGACCACCAAGTAGCGGCCGATGTTTTGAATTTCTTGCCCGATGAATCGCGTGCAGAAATTATTCAACGTGTGGCCAGCTTGGAGACTGTTCAACCTTCCGCCATGCAAGAACTTGAGTCCATCATGAAGTTGCAGTTCTCTACCAATACCAGCTCGAAGTCGTCTAGCTTCGGCGGTATTAAAGCAGCGGCACAGATCATGAACTCCACCAAGACTGCCTTGGAAAACTCCATCATGAAAGGCCTGGAAGAAATTGACGCCGACCTGATGATGCGCATTCAAGACAACATGTTCACCTTTGAAAATCTCGGTGCTGTGGACAACAAAGGTATTCAGGTGCTGATGCGTGCCGTGGACAACAACCAGTTGATGATTGCCATGAAGGGCGCCAGCGAAGAGGTCAAGGCCCGTTTCTTCGACAACATGTCCGAGCGTGCGCGCGGTATGTTCAAAGACGAGATGGACGCTAAAGGTCTCATGCGCTTGTCCGATGTGGAAGAAGCGCAGAAACAAATCATGCGTTCTGCCCGCAAGCTGTCTGACTCTGGTGAGTTGGTCTTAGGCGGAGGCGATTTTGTATAACCCCACACCCGCAAGCAAGTTGGCAGGCAATGGCGCACAGCGTGGTGTGCCAGGCTGGAAACCTTTGCAGCCGCTCAAACCCATCGAGTTGCAAAACGCAGGCTTTGTGCAGCAAAACTTTATCCGTGCAAAGCCCTCCAACTTTGCACTGTGGACCGTCGAAGAGCAATTGGCCGCCAGCAAGATGGCTGAGTCTGATGGCTCTGAGACTGCCTCAGAAGACGCAGAAATCAAGTCCGATGGCGTTGGCATGTCGCAGAACAACACGCCTTCTGAATTGCCCATTTCAAGCCTTGACGCTGAAGCCATTGAAAAAATCAAAAGCGAAGCCTACGCACTTGGCATTGAAGAAGGTCAGCGCATGGCGCAAGCGGCCGCTTCAGAGCAAGCTGCTTTAGAGCAAGCCAACTCAATGGAAGCACTGGCCATTCAAGCCAACCAACTGCTGGCCAACATTGAACAAGCTGTTTTGGCGCTTCAAGAAAAACCCGAAACCTGGCACGAGCCTCTCAAACGCTTGGCCTTGCATTTGGCAGAGCAGCTCACACTCACTGAATTGAGCATTTCTTCTAGCGGCATTCAAAACCTGATTGACCGCTGTATTGAAACATTGGATGTGCAAAGCGTTTCCAGCATGTTGGTTGAGCTCAACCCCAACGACATGGCGCTGCTGCAAAATCACAAAGCCATGCCTGGCGAGCAAATGCCCACATGGCGCATGGTGGCCGATCCGCACTTACTGCCTGGCAGCGTGCGTGTGCGTGCCGACGATGCTGTGGTGAGCGACCTCATTGAACACCGCCTTGAAAGCTTGGCCACTGTTCTGCTTCAGAACACAAAACCTTGGCAAGCACAAACGGCCTTCCAGCCCGAGCGCTTGTCTGCACGACGCGGCAAAGCTGAGACCGTTGAAGATGCGTTGCCACGTGATGCGGCCCCTGTCAATTTGTCGTCCTTGGATCTGCCCGATTTAGATTTAGACGATGTTGAAGTGAAATCTGCTGATCAGAATTTAGACGTGGCTTCTGACTTAAATTCAGAACCGGCTTCTGACTCAACACCTGGAGCCTCCAATGACTAACTTTGCCGCCGAAGTGGCGCGCACCATGTCCTTGGCGCGTGCTGCCAATCCTGAGCGATGCGGCACCTTGGTGCGCTTGGTGGGCCTTCGCATGGAAGCGCGCGGCATCATGGCGCCGGTGGGTTCCAGCTGCGAAATCATTGGGCAAGACGGTCACAAAATTGAAGCCGAGGTGGTTGGCTTTAACGACAAAACTTTGTACCTCATGCCCCTCACAGAACCTGTGGGCATTGGCCCAGGTGCCTCTGTTCGCATGGCTTACGATTTGGGTACTGCCTGCTTAGGCCCTGAACTTTT
>CALPYQ020000339.1 GCA_943327965.2 Singulisphaera sp. GP187 | reverse complement strand
CATGGAAGCAGTTGTCAGACACCGAAATTGCGGCTGTGATCACGTACACCAAAAACAATTGGTCCAACAAGACTGGGCAAGTCGTACAACCAGCTGAAGTGCTGGCTGCACGCAAGTAATCAAGTACTTTGAAAAGTATTTAAAGGAAATCAAGATGAGTGCTGTTCTCCATCCTCACGATCAAGCCCACGGTCATGACGACCATGACCACCACGGTGCGCCTACGGGCTGGCGCCGTTGGGTGTATGCCACCAACCACAAAGACATTGGTACTTTGTACCTGTTGTTCAGTTTTGCCATGCTCATGATTGGCGGCGTTTTGGCTCTGCTCATTCGCGCTGAATTGTTCCAGCCTGGTTTGCAACTGGTCAATCCTGAATTGTTCAACCAATTCACCACCATGCACGGCTTGATCATGGTGTTCGGCGCCATCATGCCCGCTTTCGTGGGCTTTGCTAACTGGATGATTCCTCTGCAAATTGGCGCATCCGACATGGCCTTTGCCCGCATGAACAACTTCAGCTTCTGGTTGATGATTCCTGCCGCTGTCATGTTGGCTGGTTCGTTCTTCATGCCCGGTGGCGCACCTGCTGCCGGCTGGACTTTGTACGCACCCCTCACATTGCAAATGGGGCCTTCGATGGATGCCGGTATTTTTGCGATGCACATCTTGGGCGCCTCTTCCATCATGGGTTCCATCAACATCATCGTCACCATTTTGAACATGCGTGCCCCTGGCATGACGCTCATGAAGATGCCCATGTTTGCTTGGACTTGGCTCATTACGGCTTACTTGTTGATTGCTGTGATGCCTGTGTTGGCTGGCGCTATCACCATGACCCTGACTGACCGTCACTTCGGTACCAGTTTCTTCAACCCAGCTGGCGGCGGCGACCCCGTCATGTACCAGCACATTTTCTGGTTCTTCGGTCACCCCGAGGTGTACATCATGATCTTGCCGGCCTTCGGCATCATCAGCCAGGTGGTTCCTGCTTTCTCACGCAAAAAGTTGTTCGGTTATGCCTCCATGGTGTACGCCACTTCTTCCATTGCCATTCTGTCTTTCATTGTGTGGGCTCACCACATGTTCACAACCGGCATGCCTGTCACAGGCCAGTTGTTCTTCATGTACGCCACCATGTTGATTGCTGTACCAACTGCCGTGAAAATTTTCAACTGGATTGCCACCATGTGGCGCGGCTCCATGACGTTTGAAACACCCATGTTGTTTGCCATTGGCTTCATCTTTGTGTTCACTATGGGTGGTTTCACAGGTCTGATCTTGGCCATGGCGCCTATCGACATTCAGTTGCAAGACACTTATTACGTGGTGGCTCACTTCCACTACGTTTTGGTGGCAGGTTCTTTGTTTGCCATGTTCGCTGGCGCCTACTACTGGCTGCCTAAGTGGACCGGTGTGATGTACAACGAAGGCCGTGGCAAGATTCACTTCTGGTGGTCACTGATTTCCTTCAACATCACCTTCTTCCCCATGCACTTCTTGGGCTTGGCTGGTATGCCACGTCGCTATGCCGACTACCCCATGCAGTTTGCCGACTTCAATGCCATTGCGTCTGTGGGTGGTTTCTTGTTTGGTTTTGCACAGGTTTACTTCTTCTTGTTTGTCGTTGTGCCTTGCATGCGCGGACAAGGTGAAAAAGCACCCCAAAAGCCATGGGAAGCATCGGAAGGTTTGGAGTGGGAAGTTCCTTCTCCTGCACCTTTCCACACTTTTGAAAACCCACCGAAGCTGGATGCCACGGCAACCCGCGTCATTGGTTAATTTGGAACAAAGCCATCATGTCCACAAGCCCTGAACAAAAGAAAAGCAACGCACGCCTTGGCCTGATCTTGGCCTCGGTGGCAGTGGTTTTCTTTCTGGGGTTTTTGGTCAAGATGGTGGTGTTGACTTCTCGTTAAGTTAAGCGCCCCAAAGCAGTTTTCAACCCACCGCAACATGAGCCTTTACCGCGAAAACATCAAAATGGTGAGCAAGCTGGCCATCGTTGCGGCCGGCATGTTTGCGTTTGGCTATGCGCTCATTCCAATTTACAAGCACATCTGTGAAATGACGGGCATCAACATTCTGTCTATTTCAGAGCGTCAAGTGCCGGGCAACGGTGTGACAGGCAAAGCGGCCAACCCCAGCAACACACAAGTTGATTATTCGCGCACCATCACGGTAGAGTTTGATGCCAACGCACGCGGTCCCTGGGATTTCAAGCCTGCCCAAAGCTCTGTGCAAGTTCATCCTGGTGAACTGGCTACCGTCATGTACCAATTCCAAAACGTGCAAAACAGAAAAATGGCTGCCCAAGCCATTCCCAGTTATGCACCCAACCAAGCTGCAGCCCACTTCAACAAATTGGAGTGCTTCTGCTTTAACCAATACACCTTGGAGCCTGGTGAGAAAAAGGAATGGCCAGTGGCCTTTGTGATTGACCCCAAGTTGTCCAAAGATGTCACCACCATCACCTTGTCGTACACATTTTTTGAAGTCGGCGGCAAAACACCAGCTGCGCCAGCTTCCACCCCTGTGGCAGTTGCGCCCGCTGCATTGATTGCCACCAAGGTGGGCTCATGAGCAGCAGCCAAGTTTCGTTTTTTCGCACCGTGCAAGCGGTTCTTTGGTCCTTCATTGGTTTGAGAAAAAACAGTGAAGGTCAAGAAGATATGGCCAAACTCAATCCCTTCCCTGTGTTGGTGGTGGGTTTGTCCTTGGCATTGATTTTTGTTGTGGGCCTGATTGCCCTCGTCAATTGGGTGGTGGCGCAGCCAAACACCCTCAGTTAAGTTTTAGGTAGATTAGGTTTAAGAGAGAGCAGGAGCAAGTATGAGTTCTACATCGCACGGCGCAACGCCTTATTACTACGTTCCCCATGCATCACGCCATCCGGCCATGGCCGCCTTTGGCTTGTTCTTGGTGATCTTGGGCGCAGGCCAATGGATCAATGGCGAAGAGTGGGGCAAGTATTCCCTGTTTGCAGGCCTGATTTGGTGGTTGGTTGTGTTGTACCAGTGGTTCAGCGACGCCATCAGCGAAAGCGAAGGCGGCATGTACAGCCGCAAGATTGATTTGTCATTCCGCTGGAGCATGACT
>CALPYQ020000338.1 GCA_943327965.2 Singulisphaera sp. GP187 | reverse complement strand
TGGGTCTTTTGATGAGATAAATTGGCCAGAGCGCCGCTTTTTGAGGCGAAAGCCACAGAAGCTTTTTACAATGGCGCATTCGACTGATGGAGTTTGAACCGAATACCCTGCGCAAGGGTTTGTTTGGGCTTTCATTGGCCTTCTTTGAATTGCACGGATGGCGTTCAAAGCCTATTTCTTTGACTCAACATTTATGACCACTGTCCAAGCTGGCTCCTTTTTAACGCTGCACTATCGATTGGCTGGGCCTCAAGGCACGCTCATCAATACCTTTGAAGACAAGCCTGCAACTTTGTCTTTGGGCTCCGGCGAGTTGTCGCCAGGCATGGAGGCCGCTTTGATGGGCTTGGAAGAGGGCGTGCGTACCACCTTTAATTTGGCGCCAGGCGTGGCTTTTGGCGAGCGCAACCCCGACATGCAGCAATGGGTTGCGCGTAAACTGTTGGCCCAACTGGGAGCATCGCAAGAACACTATGTGCCGGGCGATGTGGTGCAATTTCCAACACCCGATGGCCACGGCACCTATGCCGGGGCTGTCATGCAAGTGGCCGAAGATGGTGCGGTGTTGTTTGACTTCAACCACCCCTTGGCAGGTCACCCTGTGACATTTGAAGTTCATGTGATTGGTATTTTGTAAATCCACCTTAGGCAAACAAAGGCAACTTATGGGCGTACAAGAAATTTTGTTGGCTGAACCTCGCGGATTTTGCGCAGGTGTCGATCGGGCCATTGACATTGTGGAAGCGGCCATTGCCAAATTTGGCAGGCCCATCTATGTGCGCCATGAAATTGTGCACAACACCTATGTGGTGAACGATCTCAAAACCAAAGGCGCTATCTTCATTGAAGAACTCAGCGATGTTCCACCAGGCGCCACTTTGGTGTTCAGCGCACATGGTGTGAGCAAAGCTGTTCAAGCAGAAGCAGAGGCACGCGGCTTCACTATTTTTGATGCAACTTGCCCCCTGGTGACCAAGGTCCATGTGGAAGTGGCCAAGCTCCACAAAGAAGGCTACGAGTTCATCATGATTGGCCACAAAGGCCATCCAGAAGTTGAAGGCACCATGGGCCAATTGCCAGATGGTATTCACTTGGTGGAAGACGCCCATGATGTGGCCAAAGTTCAACCCAAACAAACAGAGCTTTTGGCTGTCGTGACCCAAACCACATTGAGTGTGGACGATGCTGCAGAAATTTTGTTGGCTGTCAAAGAGCGCTTTCCGAAAGTCCGAGAGCCCAAGCAACAAGACATTTGCTACGCCACCCAAAACCGCCAAGATGCGGTCAAGCTCATGGGTCCTCAAGTCGATGTGTTGGTGGTGGTGGGCAGCCCCACCAGCTCCAACAGCAACCGACTGCGTGAACTAGGCGCTCGCATGGGTGCCGACAGCTACATGATTGACAGTGCTGACGAACTTCAAAACGAATGGTTCAATGGCAAGCACCGCGTGGGACTGACCGCGGGTGCTTCAGCCCCCGAGGTGCTGGTGCAGGATGTCATTGCCCGATTGCGCGCTTTGGGTGCCACATCTATTCGCAAATTAGACGGTGTAACCGAGACCATCAAATTCCCCTTGCCCAAGGGCCTAAAATTAAACGATGGCCAATAATTTTTTGGCTACTAAATTTCTCTCAAAATGTTAGACATCCTATTGCTTCGTAAAGACCTAGACGCCGCCGTTGCGCGTTTGGAAACTCGAAAAAACCCCCAAGCGTTTTTGAATGTAGAAAAGTTTCGCGCATTAGAAGCTGAGCGCAAAACTTTGCAAACGCGCACCGAAGAACTCCAAAGCCAACGCAACAACTTGTCCAAACAAATTGGCATGTTGAAGGCCAAAGGCCAAAGCACCGACCAAGTCATGGCCGATGTGGCCAGCATCAAAACAGAACTCGATACATCGGCTGTCCGCTTAGAAGCATTGCAAGCTGAACTTCAAGATATGTTGTTGGCTGTCCCCAACTTGCCACACGAAAGCGTGCCTGTGGGCGCAGACGAACATGGCAACATTGAAGTACGCAAGTGGAGCGTGGACGGCAATGGTCCCAAGACCTTCGACTTTGAAGTCCGCGACCATGTGGACATTGGCGAAAAACTTGGCCTCGACTTTGACACGGGCATTAAATTGTCGGGTTCACGTTTTACATTCATGCGCGGCCAAATTGCGCGCATGCACCGCGCGTTGGCGCAGTTCATGTTGGACACGCAAACGCAGCAGCATGGCTATACAGAGTGCTACACACCCTACGTGGTGAACGCAGAAACGCTGCGCGGCACGGGTCAACTGCCCAAGTTTGAAGGCGATTTGTTTGCTGCCAAAAAAGGCGGTCAAGACGCAGAAGAGGGTGCAGACAACCAAGCGCTGTATTTGATTCCCACATCGGAAGTAACCTTGACCAATGTGGTGCGCGATGAAATTTTGGCAGAGTCCGATTTGCCCATGAAACTGACAGCGCACACACCATGCTTCCGTTCAGAAGCAGGCAGTGCAGGGCGTGACACACGCGGCCTGATTCGTCAGCACCAGTTTGACAAAGTGGAGATGGTGCAAATTGTTCATCCAGAAAAAAGCTACGAAGCCCTGGAAGAAATGACGGGTCATGCAGAAGCCATTTTGCAGAAGTTGGGTTTGCCTTATCGCGTTATGTTGCTCTGCTCTGGCGATATGGGTTTTGGCGCCACCAAAACTTATGACTTAGAAGTGTGGGTACCTGCGCAAGGCACTTACCGTGAGATTAGTTCTTGCTCTAACTGCGAAGCGTTCCAAGCGCGTCGTTTACAAGCGCGCTTTAAAAATGCGCAAGGCAAGAACGAACTGGTGCACACCTTGAATGGTTCTGGTTTGGCCGTTGGACGTGCGCTGGTAGCAGTGCTTGAGAATTATCAGAATGCAGATGGCTCTGTCACGGTACCCGAAGTGTTGCGTCCTTACATGGGCGGCATCACCGAGCTGCGTGCTTGAATTTCTAGTTCAAGCCCACTGATAGAATTTGCGGCAGTGACCAGCCGCAAAGGTGAGTGTAGGAGAGGTGGCAGAGTGGTCGAATGTACCTGACTCGAAATCAGGCGTGGTGGCAACATCACCGAGGGTTCGAATCCCTCCCTCTCCGCCA
>CALPYQ020000337.1 GCA_943327965.2 Singulisphaera sp. GP187 | reverse complement strand
TGTGGCCAGCGAAGTGGTGGAAACGCCTGAACAGGTGGCCGATACCATTGGCCGCGCTCTTCAGTTTGTACCCAAGGCGCGCATTATTCCTTGTACCAACTGTGGCTTAGCGCCCATGAGTCGAGAAGTGGCAGAGAAAAAATTACAAGCTTTGGCAGAAGGCGCACGCATTGCGCGTGAGCGTTATCGCTAAATAAGTCTGAGTGTCTCGTAACAAAAAAAGGCCATCTTGCGATGGCCTTTTTTCATGTTCGATCGCTTTGAAATTACATGCGCTCAAAAATAGCGGCAATGCCTTGACCGCCACCAATGCACATGGTGACCAAGGCGTAACGGCCTTGAATGCGTTGCAACTCGTGCAAAGCTTTGACAGTGATCAAGGTACCTGTGGCACCAATGGGGTGGCCCAAAGAAATGCCAGAGCCGTTGGGGTTAACTTTGGCAGGGTCTAGGCCTAAGTCGCGTGTGACAGCGCAAGCTTGGGCAGCGAAAGCTTCGTTGGCTTCAATCACGTCCAAGTCGTTGACAGTGAGGCCGGCTTTTTTCAGGGCCAACTGTGTGGCTGGCACAGGGCCGATGCCCATGTACTTGGGGTCGACACCGGCGTGTGCATAGGCTACCAAGCGTGCCAAAGGTTTGGCTCCTCGCGCTTTGGCGGCACCAGCCTCCATCAAAACCACAGCCGCGGCAGCATCGTTAATACCAGATGCGTTGCCTGCTGTGACGGTGCCATTTTCTTTGAGGAAAACGGGCTTCAGTTTGGTCAACTCTTCCATGGTGCAACCGGGGCGGAAGTGCTCGTCGGTTTCATATGCCACTTCGCCTTTGCGTGTTTTGAGCATGACCGGCATGATTTGATCTTTGAAATAGCCCGCTTGGGTGGCGCGTTCTGCGCGGTTGTGACTTTCAACGGCCAGTTTGTCTTGGTCTTCGCGGGTAATGCCCCACTTGGCCGCAATGTTCTCTGCTGTGACGCCCATGTGAATGGTGTGGAAGGGGTCGTGCAATGCACCCACCATCATGTCAATCATTTTGGTGTCGCCCATGCGTGCGCCAAAGCGCGTGGCCAAACTGGCATAAGGTGCGCGGCTCATGTTTTCTGCGCCAGCGCCAATGGCGACATCGGCATCGCCCAACAAAATGGATTGGCTGGCAGAAATGATGGCTTGCAAACCAGAACCGCACAGGCGGTTGACGTTGAAAGCAGGCGTGCCTTCAGCGCATCCACCGTTGATGGCGGCAACGCGGGACAAATACATGTCTTTGGGTTCGGTGTTGACCACGTGGCCAAACACCACATGACCGACATCTTTGCCGTCGGTGTTGGCGCGCTTGAGTGCTTCGCGAACAACTTGTGCGCCCAATTCGGTGGGGGCAATGTCTTTCAGGCTGCCGCCAAAGGTTCCAATGGCAGTGCGCACACCGCTGACAACTACGACTTCACGACTCATTTCGGTCTCCTTGAATTTAAATCTAATTAACCCAGCAGTCTGATTAAAAAAGACTACAGGGGGCTGACAAAAGGGTTATTGGGCGTCTCGCACGTCACTGACGGGGTTGCTGCCAAAGTCAGGACGTGCCAAATAATTGAGGATTCGCGTGGCGGCGTCTGCAGGGCTGGTGAGCATGCCAGTAGCCTTCAATTGTTGAAAGCCATTCTGATCAGGAAACTTGTCGGCTGGTGCGCCTCGCAATTGAATTTGCATGTCGGTGTCAATCACGCCAGGCGCCAATGAGGTGACCTTTGCACCATTGGGCTTGAGGGCTTCGTCAAGCGCTAGGCAGCGTGTGAAATGGTCCATGCCCGCTTTGGCAGCGCAGTAAGCGGCCTGAGAGGCCATGGCGCGACGGCCCAAACCGGATGAAATATTGACCACTTTGCGTGGGATAGGCCAGTTTTCTGTGGCCCCCAAAAATGCTGCGCACAACTGCATTGGGGCTTCCAAGCCTACGCGCAAGGCCATGGCCAGGTTGTGGGGATCGGCTTGGCTTAAGGGGGCAATGGCAGGAATGACGCCCGCATTGTTGATGAGGGTGGCACTTTGAAAATTGTCCGATGCGTGAACCTGAAGCCAGTTCTTCAGCGCAATGCTTGCACTTGCACCGTCTGCCAAATCGTGGGACCACTGTTCAAGGTGTGCCCCCACTTTTTGAGCCTGATCGTGGAGGGCCCTTTGTGTGTTGCGCGATATGCAAATGAGGGTGTTGCCACTTTGCAATAGTTGCTCTGCAATGGCCAAACCCATGCCGCGTGAGCCACCGGTCAAGATAAATAAATGCTGTGACATGCTTTTTACAGTTTGTGATTTGTTAAAACGGAACTTTACTTTCAAAGACCATCCATTTTGCCGTAACTGGATGCTTGAATCGCAAGATGCGCGCATGCAATAACAAGCGGCTTGATTGGGCTTGAACTTCTGGCGGTGCGTACAAGGCATCGCCCAAAATGGCGTGGCCAATGGCCATCATGTGCAGTCGCAACTGATGTGTTCGGCCAGTGATGGGTTTAAGTTCAACGCGGGTGGCATTGCCCAAGGCTGAGCCCATCACGCGCCATTGGGTATGGCTGGGTTTCCCGTGTTCCCAATCAACTTTGCTTTTGGGTCTGTTGGGCCAATCAATGAGAAGCGGCATTTGAATGTCTTGCCATCTTTCTGCTGGGTCTGCTGGGTCTGTTACCTCTGCTTGAAGCACGCCAGACACAATCGCTTCATAGGATTTACTGACTTCTCTGATCTCAAACGCATGGCTGAGTTTGCGTTGGGTTTCAGGACCTCGCGCAATCACCATCAAGCCCGACGTGGCCATGTCAAGGCGGTGCACTGTGAGTGCTTCAGGCCATTGTGATTGCGCTCGTGCAATTAGGCAGTCTTGTTTGTCCTCACCGCGTCCTGGCACGCTCAATAAACCTGAAGGCTTGTTGAGAATGACCAGATGATCATCGACAAAGACCACATCCAACTCGGGCATGCTCAAGGTCCTTGCAATGCTCTGATGCGATTGACTTGGAGAGGTGTCACTTCGGGCGCTTGGTGACCCCACTGTGTTCTCAGGTGGGTTAGCACGGCCGCAATTTGACGATCATCCAGCGTCAGGATGTAGGGGGGCATGCCA
>CALPYQ020000336.1 GCA_943327965.2 Singulisphaera sp. GP187 | reverse complement strand
TCGTGTGCAAATTGTTGCCAAGCCCTTTGAAAGCTTTGACGCCATCTGGCGCTGCCATGCGCCGCAAAATCAAACTGGGCCAAGTCCCAAGCGGTGGCTGCTGCTTGCGCAAAGCGCTCAGGGGCAGGGGTGGCCACCACGCGCCAAGTCTGAATGCTTTCGGCCATTTGCGCGCCCACCAAGGATTGCAATGTTTGCAAAGATTGTTGCGCCAAGTTGGCCACGGCAGGTTCAGCTTGGACAGTCAGCCCGTTGAAGGCAGTGCGTTCATGGGTTTCCTGAGATGGCGTTGCATTCAATTGTTCGGCCCACCATTGGATGCCTGCCTGCAAAGGCAATCGCCATGCGCCTTGCGATTGACTGACCCACAGCCAAGCATCTTCGGGCACGCCACTCACCCAAGCTTGAAGGCCTGAGTTGGATGCCAATGGCGCAGGCGTCCACTCCGGAACAATTCGGTGAACATGGTGTCCCATGTTTTGCAATTGATTTAAGTGCGTTCGCAACCAAGCTTTTTGACAAGTGGCCACCCAAGCGGGAGAGCCTGCTTGCCAATTGGGCTGCAGCGCAATGTGCACGTTTTCGGGTTCGTCTAACAAATGTTCTTCAAGCAAGCTTTGAAGCACTGGCAGCAGTCGATTTTTTTGTTTGTGCAGACCGCTGGGCAAAGTGATGCAATGCCATGACAAGGCCGCTGCAGGCACGACCGCCCAAACTTCTTTGTCACGCGCCCCCACCACTTGCGACGGCAAGATGCTGGGGCTGACTTGGTCACTGAGAGGGGTGCTCAGTGGCAGAGTGAAAACGAGGGTACTCATGGCTTGTTGGATTGTAGGAGCGACTCTTGGTTTGCAGGAGGGAGTATTCCCGCAATTTTTTGCCGCCACACTAAACTGGTGTTGCCGGCGTCCCTCAAAATGAGGGCGGTCTCTTCTTGAGTCCGGTCTTCAAGCCGCAATCGGCCCCAAACCTCAAAGTAACGCGACCCCAATGAAAATTGACCCGCGTCAAGGCTTTTGACACCCAATGCTTTGGCAGCATCGGTCAAATTGACAAAATGCGACTGGCCACGCGCTTGTACAAATTTTTGGGCGCTGCTTAAATCCAGGCCGCCCACCGAGGCGTAAATAACCTCAGGGCTGGCGGTATTGAGGTTGACAGGGGTGCTTTCGGGCAAGATGGTGACGAAGGGCGCCAAGGCGGCCACCGTTTCAGCGCGAACCCCAAGCCATTGCAGTTGCCCCATTTGCTGGGGGAGCAAGGCAGACGCATTGGACACGCCACCAGAACCAACACCGGCACTTCGACTGCGCGCGGCTTGGGTGGCCGCCAGCCAAGCTTGTCCCATGGTTTCTAGCTCGCTGCCAGGCAGTCCCAGCACCTCAAAAAGTCGAGACAAACGCAGTTGCATCGTGGGCGACAAACGGGCTTGTCCTTTGGCGTCGTTGGGTTCAACCCATTGGCTTAAGTTAATTCGGCTTTGCGCATCTGTCACTTGACCGGACAAAAAGACCTCGGGATCGCCTTCGCGCAGTTGTTGGTCTTGTGCCAAAAACGTCGACAGTTTGGCCTCTTTCAAGGGCAGCGCCCATGGCTCGCCCAAATGGTCAATACCGCCCGTTGCGCTAACTTGGCCGCTGCCAGAGGTGAGCGAAGCGCCAGCCACACCGGCCAACGCATCTTCTCGCAAAATCAGTCGGGTCCAATCGAAAGCACCGTTCAGCAACCAAGACGATTGAATGCGTTGCCGCTCGGCACTTTCAACTTCGACATGGCGCCATTGCTGCCAAAGCGCCACACTGGCCAAAGTGGCGACCAAGGTCACCACCAACATGGCGCTGATGAGGGCCACACCTTGTTGACGGTGAGGGAGCGTTTTGGCGCGTGAGTGCATGCAGAGGGGCGCTTTGTGAATTGAAACAATGCGCCTAGTTTCAGCCTTCATTGTTTCACCGCCGTGAAAGTAGGGCGAACCCAGTCCAAAGTCAGTTTGCCTTGAATGTCGGGTTGGTCGGTCAACTCTAAGACCAATCGCACGCCTTCCGGCAAGTTTTGCGGCCTGCGATTGACAGCCGGAGGCTGGGTTCCCTGAGAGGTGTTGTCAATGACCGCGCTGGACAGTGGATTGCTCCAAGCGCCATCACGGTGATAGTAAATTTGCCACGCACGCACGGGGTGAATCAAGACTTCTTGCGCCGAATTGGCACTGACGTTGCCCGCTGTCAGCGCCCATGTTTGCGCTTGCGCCCAAGCTTGAGTCCATGCCTCGTTTTGCATCAAAGGCGCAGACTGCCAGCGCGTCCATTGGCCGTTGCCCAAGGTCCAAGCCACCACTTGAACGCCTGCTTTGGGATCTTGTGAGTGCTGCCGCGTGATGCGCAGAACTCGGCCATCCCAATCTAGGGCAGGCGTACCTTGCAAAACCGACATATTGTCGAGGTCGACTCGCCATTGCGCCAAGCCCATCTGCAAGGTTTGTGTGGCATTGCTGCGTGTTTGCAAAGCTGTTTGAGTTTTGAACATGCCGTCCAAACCGCGCCAAGACATCAAGGCCATCAAGGCCAAAATGGCACTGGCCACCAAGACCTCAATGAGCGTGAAACCTTTGCTGGCTTTCATCAATAGCGCCCCAAGACCGTGGCGAGTTGCAACACGGGTGTGGTGGACGAGGGGGTGACCCAATCGACGCTGGCATCGATGCGTCTGAAGTTGGGGTTGGGTGTGGGCTGAATGTTCAAGTTAACGCGCAGATCCAAATTGGCTTGAGGGCAGTTGACCGTGCTGACGCCCACGGGGGGCATTTGCCGCGACAAGCGCAATTTGGTGAACTCGTTTTCAGCACAAATTTGTGCCAACCACTGTGTCGATTGACGTGAAGCATTGCGGCTTAAGGCGTCGGTTGAGCGCAGTCCTGCCATGAGTGCAATGGCCACAATGCTCAAGGCCACCAAGACTTCAATGAGCGTAAAACCCATGACATAGCGCGCACCCTTGCGCTGGTTTTGGAGGGGCGTCTTTGTCATGGTGCTGCGCGTTTGACTTGAAACGGTTGAATGCCATCGGTGCTGACCCACAAGCGAAAATTTGGGCCACTGAGCATGACACTTTGCGGACCAATGATG
>CALPYQ020000335.1 GCA_943327965.2 Singulisphaera sp. GP187 | reverse complement strand
GTCAAGGGCAGTTTGAGTTCTGAAATTCGAATCATGGCGCTTGGTGGTTGGGCTTGTGGTTATCAAGCAGACCTGCCAATTATCGCGCGAGATGCAAAGCAAGGAAACCCTGCTGTGCATCCATCATTCTGGAAGATTTAGCTTGGCAGGAAACCTTCAATTGATAAGTAACGCTCACCTGTGTCGTAGTTAAAGCCAAGCACCGTGGCACCTGGTGGCAACTCTTTCAATTTTTGAGCAATGGCGGCCAAGGTGGCGCCGGAAGAAATACCCACCAACAAACCTTCTTCACGCGCAGAGCGGCGTGCGTATTCACGAGCCTCTTCAGCTTCTACTTGAATCACCCCATCCAACAAGCTGGTGTCCAGATTTTTAGGAATGAAACCCGCGCCAATGCCTTGGATGGGGTGGGGTGATGGTGCGCCACCCGAGATCACAGGTGATGCGCTTGGTTCGACGGCAAACACTTTGAGTTTGGGAAACTTGGCTTTTAAAACTTTGGCGGCGCCGGTTAAATGGCCGCCAGTGCCTACGCCCGTAATGAGGGCGTCGATGCCATCTGGAAAGTCAGTCAAAATTTCTTGCGCTGTCGTGCGCACGTGCACATCGATGTTGGCGGGGTTGTTAAATTGTTGCGGCATCCAAGCACCGGGTGTGCTGGCCACCAATTCTTCAGCACGTGCAATGGCACCCTTCATGCCTTTTTCGCGAGGCGTGAGGTCAAAGGTGGCACCGTAGGCCAACATTAAGCGGCGACGTTCAACAGACATGCTGTCGGGCATGACCAGCACCAACTTGTAACCCTTAACCGCCGCCACCATGGCCAATCCAATTCCGGTGTTGCCAGAGGTTGGCTCGATGATGGTGCCGCCGGCTTTCAGCGCACCAGATTGTTCTGCGTCCTCCACCATGGCCAAGGCGATTCGATCTTTCACAGAGCCACCGGGATTGCTGCGCTCTGATTTGATCCACACATTGGCGCCAGTGCCAAACAGTTTGTTGATTCGAATGTGGGGCGTGTTGCCAATGGTTTGCAAGACGTTTTGAGCTTTCATGATCTTTATCCTTTTGTGGGTGTTGCCGCCAGGTTGCGCTGAGACACATTCTGAACCACTTGTTCTGTGATTTCTGACATAAGTTAATGCCGAGGGGCGATAATGCCCTTGTGAAGCTCGCCAGACCGCCGCTGGTGCTAGCAGCAATGCCATTGCTTAGGCAATGGGCCGAAAGGCCGCACTGGAGGAACGTCCGGACTGCACAGGACAGCGTAGGAGGTAACACCTCTCCACCGAAAGGCCGCAAGGCACCAAGGTGAGGATTAGAGCAACAGAGACGAGCCGATTCAGTTCGGGTGAAACGGGCAATCTCTACGCGCAGCAATACCAAGTAGGCACACGTTGATCTGGTTCCGGAGAGTGTGCGGGTAGGTAGCGCCGAGCCGAGTGGGCAACCCTCGGCCCAGAGTAATGGCGGTCACATTGGCGGCAACGCCAATGCACAGAATCCGGCTTATCGGTGGGCTTCACACTTTTTCTATGGCGATTCGAAGCCAAAAAAAACGCGCCCTAGAGCGCGTTTTTTGCAGGTGAACAAGCGATGTTCAGCGAGTGGGTACCAAGCTGGCAGCCAAAGCAAACACGGAGTTTGGCACGTTCATTTTGACGGGCTGGGCCTTGGGCTTTGCAAACACGCCGCGCTTGACCACTGAGGGTGCGGGTTCGACAGTCACGCCTTTGGCGCGTTGCTCAGACACCAGTTGGCGCAAGCTGATGGACTGCAAATGGGCCAACATTTTTTCGTTGAGGCTAGCCCACAATTCGCTGCTCATCCAGTTGCCGGCTTCAGCGCTGCCAGCATCTTCTGACTCGACAGAAAAATCGACGGCACTGACAATGTCGGCCATGGTGATTTTTTCGGCGCTGCGGGCCAAAGAATAACCACCGCCTGGGCCGCGCGTGCTTTCCACCAAATGGTGCTGACGCAATTTGCTGAACAACTGCTCCAAATAGGAGAGTGAAATTTGGTGACGCTCGCTAATGGCCGATAGCGAGACAGGACCGCGATCTTCGCGCAAGGCGACATCGATCATGGCCGTGACGGCAAAACGACTTTTAGTGCTCAAACGCATGTTGCTTTTTCCTTTCAGCTTAAGCTGCGAACATTCATGTGAATATTCTCTCAAACTTACAACTTAAATGAGGATGCCCTGATGAATTTCAAGGGATTGAGGGGCCCTAATGTGGCGATTTTGAATAAAAAACAGGTTTTTTACTCAAAATCTTTCAAAATCTTTCGTAAGGCATCAGGGCTCGCCATTGGCCGAGTGCCAAAGGCGCCATCAACACGCGACCCATCCTGACCCGTTTGAGCCCCATTAGTCGCAGCCCAGTATTTTCAATGACACCAGCCGCATACCCGGGTTGGTAGCCCTTAAAAGCCATGCGCAATCCCGTTTTTTCAGGGGTGCTGCTGCTGATGCTGGTTTTGAGGCCTGTGGGGCACATGTCATACAGTTGATCTGGGCTGACGGGACCGTGAACTTCGGCCAACATTTCGTGTTCCAGGGGTGTGCGCTCGTCTAGCAATTTGCGAATCATGCTGGGGTCTTCAGAGAGAACCACCAAGCCCGTGGCGGCATCCTCCAATGCCGCTGCACATTGCAACATTTTTTGCAGGCGCGGTGTCAGGCTGATGCCGGAGCGGTCTTGGTTGGAGCGCATCTCTGGGGTTAAGGATTTCCAGACGCTGTGGTGGCTTTGGGGGAGGCAGCTCTGACCAGCGGCCTTGTGCAAAATGACTGTGAGCAGCGGTACTTTGCCGCGTTGCGCGGTGCTGTGAATGTCGATGTTTTCATCATTGACTCGGTGCGCAGGCTCGTCCACCACCACTTGGTTGACCTTGACCCAACCGCCCACAATGACTTGCTCGGCCTCGGCCCTGGAGCATTTCAATAGATCGGCCACCCGCTTTGACAGGCGGATGCCTTCCGAATTTTCTGGCGCTTGAAGAGTGGCCATGTCAGTTGTTGCCAGGTGGCATGGACTGAATGCGGTCCACATGCGCTTGCAAAGACCTTGCAGCCACGGGCCACAAGCGTTGCGGCACGTCGTCGTAAGCGTGCGC
>CALPYQ020000334.1 GCA_943327965.2 Singulisphaera sp. GP187 | reverse complement strand
GGCTGGTCTGAAGTAACGGGATCCAAATTAACGGACAACTTGGGACGACGCGCATCAATCACGCGTGCTGCGCCAACCTCACCCTTAATTTGTTTGGTCAATTCGGTCAAAGAGCCATGGGCAACGCGCACCGAAACGGTATTTCCACCGCTTTCAAGTTTTTGAGTCAACTCAGAAGTTGCTTCTTGCGTCCATTCTTGACGCCATTTCTTTTGAGCGGTGTGCGTCAGCCAACGACCCGTATGCCGGTTCAGCCTAGGCGGACATCCAATCAAAACCCAATTGGCTGCCTGCGGTGTTTGTTCACTCGCTGGCAGCATTGGTATAACTTGTTGGAGTGCATATTGCTTGTCGTCTATGTAAACAATAAATGTTTCCATTATTTTTCTCCTGGTTAATAAACTGATTAGATGGACTGCGTATCTGCTTCGTTTTGTACCTGTTTGCGAGTTGCCCACCAGCCTGAGCCCAACACACCGGCGACTGCCAAGATGTAAGTTGCAGCACGCGCCAAATAGTTGATGGTTTCACCACCATCAAAGACGGGGTCTAAGAACTTTTCGTTGATGATCATTTGAGCGGCTGTGAAAGCCAAAACGGCGGCACCCACGTGAATGATCAATGGCCATTTTTCGACCAAACGCAAGACCAATTTGCTACCCAAAACCACAATGGGAATGCTGATGAGCAAACCGATGACAACCAAATCGAAAGAGCCATTGGCGGCACCTGCAACACCCAAAACGTTGTCCACGCCCATCAAGGCATCGGCCACGATGATGGTTTTCATGGCGCCCCAAAACGTGGTGGCACCAACGCCTTCATGCTCATCTTCAGATGTGTCGGCAATGAGCTTGTAGGCAATCCACAAGAGACCCAAGCCACCCACCAGCATGAGACCCGGTATTTTGAGAAGCCAAACAACACCCACCGTCATGGCCGAACGCACCACAATGGCACCGACGGTTCCCCAAATAATGGCTTTATTTTGGTGTTCAGCGGGAAGATTGCGCGCGGCAAGCGCGATGACGATGGCGTTGTCGCCAGCTAAAACCAAGTCGATAAGAATGATGGCCAGCAACGCTGACCACCATGGCACTGAAAACAATTCCATGTAAGACCTTCAATAACGATCCGAACAAGTCACAAAGGCCTAAGAGACACCTGTGGCGCGAGAGATCGAAGGTCTTGCTTTGCTTGTTATGAATCAGTTATATGCCCAACAAACCGAGAGTTTTAAAAAACTCCGTAATGACGATTTGTTGATTCCTTCGTGCTGCCCGAATTGAATTCGTGCTTGTTACTGAACACAAAGGAATTAAGCTACTCCCCAACGATGCCGGTATTAGAAATGAAGCGTGTTGCTTTGCCAATCCACGTTCAAATTAAGCCTAGCAATCGTAGGGATTTAGTGTCAACTTGTCTTAACACTGTTTGGCAACCAAGGTGAGGATGTCATAGCTGGCCACCAGTTCTTGGTCTTGGTTGGTCACCTCCACATCCCAAGCCACCACGCCCTGCCCTTGGCCATTGGCGTCTTTTTTGTTGCGGTCAATTTTTCGCTTGCAAGTCAGGCGAACTTGAATGCTGTCGCCCAAGCCCACAGGTTTCACAAATCGCAGTGTGTCCAAACCGTAGTTGGCCAAGACAGGGCCGGGCTCGGCCACCACAAACAAACCTGCTGCATCGGACAACACCAAATAGCCATGTGCAATGCGCTTGCCAAAGGCCGAAGCTTTGGCGGCTTCATCGTCAAAGTGCATGTAGAACATATCGCCCGTGAGTTCACCAAAGGCTTTGACATCCGCTTCACCAATGACTTTGGAAGCCGTCAACAACGACTCCCCAATTTGCAATTCTTCAAAGTAACGCTTGAAAGGGTGTGTACCCGTTTCAATGACCTTGGCACCCCGCGCATATTCGCGCGTGATGGCCGTCAACATGGTCGGTGAACCTTGGACGGCTGCGCGTTGCATCATGTGCGTTACAGCGCGAATACCGCCCAACTCTTCACCACCGCCAGCCCGACCAGGACCGCCGTGCTTGAGCGATGGCAAGGGTGATCCATGACCCGTAGACTCACCAGCAGACTCGCGGTCAAGCACGTGCAAGCGGCCGTGGTTGGCAGCCAAACGTGGCACCACTTGTGCGGCAACTGCGGGGGTTTTGGTAATCAATGAACCCACCAGGCTACCTTTGCCACGCTTGGCCAATGCCATAGCTTCTTCCATGTTGTCATAAGGCATCAGTGTGCTCACTGGACCAAACGCTTCAATGTCGTGAACGCTGTCGGTGCTCAATGGTGTTTGGCACAAAAGCAAAGTGGGTTGGAAGAATGAACCGTTGGCAACACCCTCGCCCACCAAAGCCAAATGAGCATCACCACCGCACACCAACTCGGCGCTTTGGCGCAGCAAGGCAACGCGCTCGGCGACATCTGACTGTTGTGATTTAGAGGCCAAGGCGCCCATCTTGACGCCCTCTACGGAGGGGTCGCCCACCACCACTTTTGACAAGCGCGCTTTGATTTTTTCTGCCACAGCATCTAAGTGCTTGCGGGGCACGATGGCTCGGCGAATGGCGGTACATTTTTGCCCTGCCTTGACAGTCATTTCACGCACCACTTCTTTGACGAACAAATCGAATTCTTCGTCATCGGGCGTGACATCGTCGGCCAAGATGGCACAGTTCAATGAATCGGCTTCGGCATTGAATGGAATGCTGTTGCGAACCAAATTGGCGTTCACGCGCAATTTGGCTGCCGTGTCCGCTGAACCGGTAAAGGTCACCACATCGGCAACGTCTAATCTGTCTAGCAAATCGCCGGTGCTGCCAATGACCAACTGCAATGCGCCCTTGGGCAAAATGCCCGATTGGTCAATCATTCGAACCAAGGCTTCTGTGAGGTAACTGGTGGCGGTGGCAGGCTTGCCGATACAAGGCATGCCTGCCAAGAAGGTGGGTGCGAATTTTTCTAACAAACCCCAGACAGGAAAATTGAACGCATTGATGTGCACGGCAACGCCGCCACGGGGCACCAAAATATGGGTGCCTGCAAAGGTGTTCTTTTTTCCTAAAGATGCAACAGGCCCTTCATGAATCAAATTGCCACTGGGCAATTCACTGGC
>CALPYQ020000333.1 GCA_943327965.2 Singulisphaera sp. GP187 | reverse complement strand
GAGCGAATGACGCTGGACAACAAAACAAAGGCCTTACCCTCCCCTGCTACTTTGGCTGGCAGGGGTATGACCCTTGGTAAAACTCTGGGTACTTTGACAATGGCAATGTCATTGGTGCGGCCAAAAGCATCTTTGCCAGATAACTGCACAATGAAGTTGAGTGACTTGTTGGCAACCTGAGGAAATGGGTGTGCAGGGTCTAGGCCCACTGGCACCAACAAAGGTTTAACTTCTCTTCTAAAGTAGTCTTGAACCCATTTCTTTTGGGCTGCATTTCTTTCACCGTGAGAAAGGATTTGAATATTTTGTTTTTTTAAGCTTGGCAATAGAACGTCGTTGTATAGGCTGTACTGTTCTTTCACCAAGTTACGCGCAGACTCATAAATGGTTTCAAAGGTCTTGGTGTTGTAGGCACCTTTGGTGTCCTGGCTTCGGTAGGCCGCCATGTGCAAATCTGCACGAACTTCAAAAAACTCATCTAAATTGGAAGAGACGATGCAAAGGTAACGAAGTCTTTCTAGCAGCGGAACTTCTGGACGTTTTGCCCAATCGAGGACGCGCTCATTGAAAGCCAAAATGCTGCCATCTCGGTCCAATAACTCGATGTCAGAGTCAATGAAGACTGTTTTTAATGGGGTTTGTGCAGTCACTTAGAGGCTTCCATAAGAACAACGTAAGTCACATTTAACTTTCGTAATCTTCATTTTTGACAAATTAAGTGACACTTTTATGACGAAAATTTGAAAGATCAGGCATATCCTAGGGGCAAGAGGCAACTTACACCGTGATCTGCCGCACATAACTCACAAACAACTGCGAGGCCCTCTCCCAACTGAAGTCATAAGCTCTGGCACGTGCCGTGGCTCTGGGGATGCACAAGGCTTGGCGTGTTGCCTCTGCAAGATCAACATGCAGCACACCGCCCGATACCTGCCCAGAAGCTTCAGTCAGCACCTCTAAGGGGCCATCGACCGGATAAGCGGCTACGGGTGTCCCACAAGCCATTGCTTCAAGCATGACCAGCCCAAAAGTTTCATTGCGACTGGGAAAAACAAACACATCGGCAGCCGCATAAATTTTTGCCAGTTCAGGCCTGGGCAACAAGCCCAGCCATGTGACATCCGGGTATTTGGCCTTTAAGTCTGCTTCTAGGGGTCCCACGCCACACACCACCTTGCTGCCTTCGAAAGGCATTTTTAAATAGGTTTCGATATTTTTCTCGTAGGAAACTCGGCCTACAAAAATACTAAGAGGTCTTTTTAAATGCAAAAGCTGATCACAAGGCTTGCTTTTGCTTGCATATTCAAACAGTTCAGTGTCCACGCCATGGGTCCACAATTTCAAATTCTGAAAGCCCCTTTTTTGCAACAAATGCAATACGCCCTGAGTGGGCACCATCACACCTGCCGAAGGTCTGTGAAAGTGCCTGAATAAGGCATAACCAAGCCAAAGTGGAAGCCCCACTGCAGCCTTGAGAACTTCTGGAAAACGGGTATGAAATGCTGTTGTAAATGGCCATTGACGTTGAACGCAGATGCCACGAGCCGCCCAGCCCAAAGGGCCTTCGGTGGCAATGTGAACTGCATCAAACTGGTTGGCTGCAAACAGAGTTCGCAATTGCTTTTTAGGGCGAATGGCCAAATCGATGCCTGCATAGCCTGGGCAAGGTCGCGTCTTGAACAGACCCGGATGAACCACAGTGACTTCGTGGCCTTGCTGCTTGAGCTCTTTCACCAGCTCAACCAAGGTGGTCACAACACCATTGACCTGAGGGGCCCAAGCATCGGTTATCAACAAGAGTCTCATACGGCCACCCAATCTTTGGTTTTGGAATCGGAATTCAGTGGCTGCTGTAGACCTACACTTTGCCTTTGCGATGTATCGTTGGGATTGAAGCGCAGTATTTCAAGCCGGCCATCTGCATGCTCAACCAATGCGGTACAACTCTCGACCCAATCACCATCGTTGCAATACAAAATGCCGTCAATGTTTCTAATTTCTGCTTGATGGATATGGCCACAAATTGCACCCTGATAGCCCAGCTTCCTGGCCTCATTGGCCACCGCCACTTCAAAGTCTGAAATAAAGTTCACGGCCTTTTTGACTTTGAGCTTCAGGTAAGCAGACAGCGACCAATACGGCATGCCCATGCGGGCGCGCAGTTGATTCAAATACCTGTTGAGCTTCAAGGTCAGTTCATACAAGTTATCGCCCACGTAAGCCAACCACTTGGCACATTGAATGACGCCATCAAAATAATCGCCATGAATCACCCAAAGTTTTTTGCCATCTGCTGTGATATGCACCGCCTCTTCACGGATTTCGATGCCGCCAAATGAATGGTCTAAGAAATGTCGTCCAAATTCATCGTGGTTGCCAGGAATAAAAATAACGCGACACCCTTTTCTAGCTTTTCGCAATAGTTTTTGCACCACATCGTTGTGGCTTTGTGGCCAATACCACTTACGGCGCAATTGCCAGCCATCCACAATGTCCCCCACCAAATAGAGGTTGTCACAGGTGTAGGTTTTCAAGAAATGCAATAAAGCATCAGCCTGACATCCTGGCGTTCCGAGGTGCAGATCGGATATAAAAATAGACCGGAAATGAGTGGGTGAGCGTGTCACCCATACATTGGCTTCAAAGGGTTGATCAATTTGTGAATCAAACTTGGTGTAGCGCATCACACCCCCTCAAAGTGCTTGCGATAACGGCGCGGCAAATCACTGACACGCATCATCATGGGCAAATCAGCGGTGTTGAAATCGGGATCCCAAGCAGGTGCACCCAAAATTTTTGCACCCAATCGAATGTAGCCCTTGATCAATGCGGGCGGATCGACAGCCAACTGATGATTGAGTTCTTCGATTGGCAAAGGCAATCTAGGACGAACATGAAACTCAACGGATGCCAATGCGTCTGCTTTGAGTTGATGCCATACGCTGGCGGCCACGTCACCACTGATCATGCCGTTGTGGAGCATGGGAATGCTGGCACAGCCAATCATGGTATCGAGTTGGTTACGGGACATAAACTCAAAGAGTGCGCCCCACAAGGCCAGCACCACACCGCCATGGCGGTGATCGGCGTGCACGCAACTGCGGCCCAACTCCACCATGCGATCACGAACG
>CALPYQ020000332.1 GCA_943327965.2 Singulisphaera sp. GP187 | reverse complement strand
GTCAGTGATTGCACGACAGCTGGGTTGAAAACAAATTGGTAGTAATCGGGAAAGACATGCCCCAAGATGCCAGGGCCAAGCAAAATGCCCGTCAAAATTTGAACCACCACCAGAGGTGCGTAATAACCAGTGTTGCCAAGCCGCCAAATAAAGTAAGGCACCGTAAAAACAAGGCCCATGGCCATTAAAAAAATCTCAGTGGTGTTCATGGAGAATATTTTAAAGAGCGGTGTTACGATAACTTGAGTTTGACTATTTAAATCCCTGAAATATGAGTGACACCCCCGCCCGCCCCGAACTGCCCGATCACCTGTCCATCGATTCGCGCAGCCCCTTTTACAAACCGGAAGTTTTTGAGCACGACATTGGCATTCGTTTCAATGGCAAAGAACGCAATGACGTGGAAGAGTATTGCCTCAGCGAGGGCTGGGTCAAAGTGCCAGCGGGCAAAACACTCGATCGAAAAGGCCAGCCTTTGCTGATCAAGCTCAAGGGCAAGCTTGAAGTTTTTTACAAATAAGCCATCCCAACTCGTATTCACTTGAAAGGCCTTGCACCATGCGCATTCCAGATTGGACGCCCGAGCAGCACCCGCAACCCCAAGAACTGGTCGATGCCATTTTGGCCAGACGGGGCGGTGCACTTCTAAATTTGGACAAGGCACTTTTGTGGAGTGAACCCGTTGCCGCAGGTTGGAATGTGTACATGCGCAATGTGCGCACTGGCTTGTCGGCCTCGCGCAAATTGTGCGAACTGGGCATTTGTACTGTTGCCCTTTTAACGGGCGCGCACTATGAATACCATCACCACGCCCCAGACTTTCTCAAGGCGGGTGGTACACAAGCCGAATTGGACGCCCTACAAAGGGTGGTGATAGCCCAGCCAGCCGATGGCGTGTCAGACAGCAGCTTTGATGAAATGTCCCAATGGGTGGTGCAATACGCCGCCCAAATAACCCAGCGTGTGAAGGTGGACGACGAATTGTTCAACAAGCTACAAGAGCGATTGAGCACCACCGAAATACTGGAATTGACCACCGCCATTGCCACCTACAACATGGTGGCCAGAATTTTGGTGGCCTTGCAAATTACGCCAGAAACCTGAGCCACGCAGGTTTCTGATGGCATCAACTCAGTCGGGTTTGATGCCGTTGTCGCGAACCACTTTGGCCCACGTGTCAATTTGCTTGTCGATGAAGGTTTTGGCTTTGTCCACACTGCCACCCGAAATTTCAATCCCTTGGGCACTCAGGCGCTGAGACACTTCAGGGTTTTGCAAAACCTTGTTCAACTCTTCATTCATGCGCTTCACAATGTCGGGAGGCGTTTTGGCAGACGCCAACAAAGCCCACCAAGCAGGCGCTTCAAAGCCTGGAAAACCAGCTTCGGCAATGGTGGGCACATCTGGAAATTCAGCCACTCGCTTTAAGGATGTGACCGCCAAGGGGCGAATGCGTTTGTTGTCGATATGGGGCTTGCTTAAAAACACGGTGCCCATGGCCAATGGCACATGACCCGCAACGGCATCGGTCATGAGGGGGCCGCCGCCTTTGTAGGGAATGTGATTGAACTCGAGGTTGGCATTTTTGCCCAACAAGGCCATGGCCAAGTGACCCAAACTGCCGTTGCCAATGGTGCCAAATGAAACATTCTTTTTGGCCTTGGCTGCGGCCACTACATCGGCAAATGTTTTGAACTCATTGCCCACATTGGATGTCAGCACCATGGCTGACGTGCCCACCAAGATGAGGGGCACGATGTCTTTTTTGCTGTCGTAGGGCATGTTGGGAATCAGGCTTTGGTTCACGCCGTGCGTGTCAAAGACCACCGCAAAGGTGTAGCCATCGGCGGGTGCAGACAACACGCTGGCCGTGCCAATGACGCCCGATGCGCCGCCTTTGTTTTCCACCACAACGCTTTGCCCCAATTGCTGAGAAAGGACGGGCGCAATGATGCGAGACACTTGGTCCACCGAACCACCTGGTGGAAAAACAGCCACCAACTTAATGGGCTGCTTGGTTGGCCAAGCTTGTGAAAAGGCCAAAGTGGGAAGCAAGCTTGCAATCCATAAAAGTTGCTTGGCGCGCTTCGTTAATTGATGAATGGGAGGCATGTTTGTGTTTCCTTTAAGGGGATGCTAGTGCCACCTTTTGTTTGAATGATGGGTGTAAACCCTAGGGATTTGTCGAAATTCAGGGCTCTACTGAGGAAAAGCACCGCAAATTTTCATTCAAAGTCTAAAATCAAATGTCCCTCTACAAAATAGGAGACCGGCCATGCCCGCATTGCTGCCCAACATCGATCCCGATGGTTTGCTTGAATTCTCCGTGGTCTACACCGACCGCGCCTTGAACCACATGTCCAAGCGCTTTCAAGGGGTGATGCAAGACATCTCCGCTATCTTGAAAGAGGTCTATGCCGCACATTCAGTGGCCTTGGTGCCTGGCAGCGGTACCTTTGGCATGGAATCTGTGGCCAGACAGTTTGCCCATGGCAAAAAAGTCATGGTCATTCGCAATGGTTGGTTCAGTTACCGTTGGACCCAAATTTTTGACATGGGCGCCATACCCAGCAGCTCTGTTGTCCTCAAAGCCAAGCAGCAAAGCGCGTATTCAAAATCAGCATGGGTACCTTGCCCCATCGAAGAGGTGGAAGCCCAAATTGCAGCTGACCAACCTGCCGTCGTGTTTGCGCCCCATGTTGAAACTTCGGCCGGCATGATCTTGCCCGATGCCTATTTGAAACGTGTTGCTGAGGCGGTTCACAAAGTGGGCGGACTGTTGGTGTTGGACTGCATTGCGTCGGGAGCCATGTGGGTCGATATGAAGGCCACAGGGGTCGATATTTTGATCAGCGCACCCCAAAAGGGATGGAGCGGTTCGCCTTGTTGCGCCATGGTTATGCTCAGCGAACGGGCTCGCAATGCCATTGACGCCACGCAAAGCTCCAGCTTTGCATGTGACCTGAAAAAGTGGCTGCAAATTATGGAGGCCTATGAGTCGGGCGCGCACATGTACCACACCACCATGCCCACCGACGCCCTGGCTCGCTTGCGCGATGTCATGAAAGAAACACAGGCCTACGGCTTTGCCAAGGTCAAGCAAGAACAGCAAGACTTGGGCAATCAGGTGCGTGC
>CALPYQ020000331.1 GCA_943327965.2 Singulisphaera sp. GP187 | reverse complement strand
TCAATGATCCCAAGCTCTGGGGCTTTTCATTGTCAGGCCCCAAAACCTTTTACTACTTTTGCTTGTTCGTTCTCACCTTGGTGTTATTGGCCTTGCTCAACATCATGCGCTCTGGCACTGGCCGAGCCTTGATTGGTGTTCGCGAATCTGAAGCGGCTTCTTATGCCTTGGGTATTTCAGTCAAAGGCGTCAAGGCGGGTGCCTTTGCATTGTCAGCGGGCATCACAGGTTTGGCAGGCGCCTTGTTGGCGCATCATTTGAAATACCTCACGCCCGACGGCTTTACTTTGCTTTTGTCCTTGGAGTTGGTGCTCATGGTGGTGATTGGTGGACTGGGCAGTTTGCGGGGCGCTATTTTGGGCGCCATGCTGATCAGCTTATTGCCCACCGCCATCTCACGCATCAAACCTTTCTTGCCGGACAGCATTGCCAAACAGTTTGGCCTTGAGACTTTTATTTTTGGATTTGTATTGGCCGTGTTTGTTTTGTTTGAACCCATGGGGCTGAACGGTCGCTGGCTCAAAATTAGGAGCTTTTTGGAGAGCTTTCCGCTTTACCGGCGAGACACCTTCAAGCGCAACAAGCGTTATATGAAATCGGAGCGCTATCGATGAACACAAAAATTTCATCGCCCGCCACGTTGCTCACCGTCAAGAACTTGTCGCTTCAGTTTGGCGGCGTTCAGGCCATTGCCGATTTGAGTCTCAACACCTATGCCGGCGAAGTCTTGGCCATCATTGGCCCCAATGGCGCGGGTAAGACGTCTGTCCTGAATGCCGTGACGCGTGTGTTTGATCCCAGCGGTGGTCAAATTTATTTCAAAGACCAAGACCTCACCCGCTTGCAGCGTCATCAGATTGCCAAGTTGGGCATTGCCCGCACCTTCCAAAACATCGAGTTGTTTGAGGCAGCCACCGTGCTCGACAACTTGTTGCTGGGTCGGAACCGGTTTTTTCAAGGCCATTGGTGGCAGCAAGTTTTGCACACCCCCGCATTGGCCCGCCTTGAAGAAGAAGCCCGGGCAGAGGTCGAAACAGTCATCGATTTTTTAGACCTGACGGCTTGGCGCAATGCCCCCATTTCAGGACTGCCCTACGGTGTCCGCAAAGTGGTGGAATTGGGCAGGGCTATTTGTACAAAACCAGAGCTCTTGTTTCTAGATGAACCTGCCTCAGGACTCAACCCAGAAGAAACACGCGATCTGGCTTTTTGGATCGATGACATTCGAAACGAATTGGGCATCACGGTGGTCATGGTGGAGCACGACATGTCCTTGGTGAGCGCTGTAGCCGACCGCGTCATTTGCATGGCACAAGGTCGAATCCTGGCTGAAGGTACGCCTGCTGAAGTGCAAAGCAATCCCTTGGTCGTTTCAGCCTATTTAGGAGCTTAGCAATGAGTGTCCTGCTCGAAGTTAGAAATTTAGAAACTTGGTATGGCCCCATTGCAGCCATGCAAGGCGTCAATCTGGAAGTCAAAAAAGGTCAGATGGTGACAGTTTTGGGCGCAAACGGCGCAGGCAAAACCACCTTGCTAAACACCTTGGCCGGCGTGATCGATCCATTTAAAGGACAGGTCTGCTTTGAAGGCGCCGAAGTGAACGGATTGGATGCCGACGAAGTGTGTCGGCGCGGTCTCATTTTGGTACCCGAGGGCCGACAAATTTACCCTTTCCTCAGCGTCCGTGAAAACCTCAACATGGGCGCATACACGCGCAAGGATGCTGAAGGCGTTCGGCGCGATATTGCCCGGGTCTTTGAATGGTTTCCTAGATTGCTTGAGCGCGAAAATCAGCATGCAGGCTTGCTGTCTGGCGGTGAACAACAAATGTTGGCCATTGGCAGAGCCTTCATGGGGCAACCCAAACTGCTGATGCTCGACGAACCTTCGCTGGGTCTGTCACCGCTTTTGACCAAAGAAATTTTCACCATCATCAGTCGAATTCGAAAAGAAACACAGACTGCAGTCTTGGTGGTTGAGCAAAACGCCGCCATTGCATTGGCACACGCTGACGATGGTTACATCATGGAATTGGGACGGATTGTGGCCGCCGACACCTGCGAAGCCTTAAGCCAAAAAACCGATGTGCGAGAAGCCTATTTGGGCGGTCACAACCATCAAGGCTTGAGTGGGACATCGCAAAGATGGAAAAGGCGCAAGACATGGCGTTAAATTCAAACAAGCAGTCTGCTTCGGTGCCCAGCTTTCTGGGCTTGGACACACCGGCTCGGGTGTTTCAAAAACGCTGTCAAGAATGGGCTAACCTGCCAGCACTTCGCCACAAAAAACACGGACTGTGGCAGACCGTCACGTGGCAACAGTATTACCAACACGCTCAGTCTGTGGGCTTGGCGCTTTTGAATCTGGGCCTTCGACAAGGTGACGGCGTGTGCGTCCTTGCTGAAAATCGACCTGAATGGCTGTATGTCGACATGGCAGCTCAGTGCCTTGGCATGGTTGGCAACGGCATTTACCCCACCTCCTCACCCAAGCAACTGCAGCACATCTTGCTTGATTCTGGAACACGGGTTCTGTTTGTAGAAAACCAAGAACAACTGGACAAAGTTTTAGAGGTCAGCGACGACTGCCCTGAACTTCAACACATCGTGGTCATGGAACGCGAAGGGCTGCGCGAATTTATGCACAGCAAGGTCAGTTTTTTTGATGATTTTTTGAAACAAGGCGAGGCTCTGGGCGCAACACAAGCCCCCCTGTTTGAGAAAGGCATTGCAGAAACGCGCAGTGATTCGCTAGCCTTCTTGGTGTACACCTCTGGCACCACAGGCGCGCCCAAAGGCGCCATGATTTTGAACCGCAACCTCGTCTTCCAACTGAGCTTGGCCACCGAATATTTAGACGTTGCAGTGGGCGATAAATCTTTGTCTTTCTTGCCGCTTTGCCACATTGCAGAGCGCATGGCATCGGTCTACAACCCCTTGGCGGCGGGGCTTATTGTGCACTTTCCGGAAAACGCCAGCACTGTCTTCAATGACATTAGAGAAGTTGCGCCTCACGTGGTTTTTGCACCGCCAAGATTTTGGGAAAAGATGTATTCCCAAATTGAATTGTTCATGCGCGATGCCGTTGCACCCGCACGCTGGATGTATCGAACAGCCCAATCTTTGGGCGCTGCAGAAGTTGAGGCCCGTCTGAAC
>CALPYQ020000330.1 GCA_943327965.2 Singulisphaera sp. GP187 | reverse complement strand
GTTCGCTCAAAAGTTTTTGTTTAATCGTGGGTTCAGCCTCAATGGCCTCGGCATAGCGGTTGGCCAGCCAGCCACATTGGTCAAGGTGATAGGGCGCAAAAATAGGAAGCCGCTCTAAAACACCTTGCTTTTGAGCCGTAGCAATAACCTTGCCCAAACGGTCTGCATGGCTTTGTAAGTGTTGGGGCAATTCAAGCTCAGGATCTTGTGGCAGATATTTAACTTGCCCTTGCCAAACCCCCAAAGGGCCGGCCGATACAGACTCAAGTTCAAAGCGCAAGCCGCCTTGGCAAATCAACCTGAAAAAATTGGGCTGCACTTGCTCAAATTCGCGAATATGGGCCAGGCAACCATGCGAATACATTGAGGGCTCCTCGCCTGGCACCTGAACTTCTCGACCTGAGCGAAGCCATGCCACACCAAACGGAGTTTGATTTTGATGGCAGCGCTTCATGAGATCCAAATAGCGCACCTCAAAAATTTGAAGCTGCAACATGCCATCTGGAAAAATGCCATGCGACAAAGGAAAGAGAGGAATCATGTCCGTCATAGGTTGTAGGGGCTTACGTCGAAAACACAAACTTTATGTAGCTTGCAATGCCTGCAACCACAAGTTGTCAATCTGTTTAAGTTTTGATTCATCAAGACCTTCAAGATGTTCCCAATAGCGCCCAGACGGCACCATGTAGCCTAATTCTTTTTCTGCGCTTAAAGCAGATTCGATGCGACTTGCATTCAATGTAATTGTCTGCCGATCCAGAAATGATTTGCACACTTCGGGCTGGGACATTTCGTCAAGTTCAGCGCGAGGAAAAACCAAACGTGACTGAGGCAACTTCGACAAATTGACGACTGCACAATTGAGCGAGTTGGCCATGGCCAGAAAACGCACCGACTTGGCTTCAAGCGATTGTAAGGTGATGTCGGCACGCAAAGGGTCTGACGTGCCGTGACCATAAAAGTGATTGGTTTCACCGTTGGTGGCGGTGTAAATCATGTCGCACCCCAAGAACGCAATCAGGTCTGGCCTTAATGCACCCAAAGTCCAGTAAGCCGCTGTAAACGCCATGGTGCCGCCAGCGTAAACAAAGCCGCCCAATTTGTTTTGCTCGGGCACAAATTTGGCAGCATCAATCAGTTCTTGATGCGCTTTTAAGGGACTAGGCGGCAGCCGCTCCGCGACTAAATCTTCGGGGTATACCAGGTAGTCCCAGCCAGACGTAATCTGCCATGAATTATTGATCGCAACACGGTAGTTGAAAGCTGACAAGTCATTGTCTTTGGCCACTAGCGCATCGGGTGCACTGCCAATAATTAAGGCCAGGGAGGGATTCTTACGTTTGGTAAGTTGATTCAATGATTGCAACGAAGAGGCCCAAGTCAGGTGTTGTGATGAATTTATTGAAAATGATGCAGCGTCAATTGAAAGATTTTGTAATTGAATTTTTAAAGTTTAATGAAACTCAACTGCGCCAAAGTGACAAATTGAAGGGCCTTCGAATGCGTGCATTCCAAAATAACAGGTGGTGCAACCCCCGCTTCGTAAGCCTCTTTCCATCGCATGGCACACAAACACCAGCGATCACCCGCCACCAATCCTGCAAACCGGTATTCAGGCCTAGGCGTGATCAAATCGTTGCCGCGCTTTAAAGAAAAATCTAAAAATGCCTGGGTGACTTTGGCGCAAACCACATGGCTGCCATGGTCGTGTTCATCTGTCTTGCAACAGCCATCTCTGTAAAAGCCTGTGAGTGGATCGTACGAGCAAGGAACGAGTTCAGTCCCCAATACATTCAATTCTGTTGTCATTGCTGGGAAGTTTGAAAGGTTGATTCAACGCAGTATATGAATTACCTTAGTCATTACATGGTGTTGGGTTGTTGGCGGTGCCCATGTTGCACGGCACCGTAAAATTTAATGGTGCTTCAAACCATTCAATCCATCTTTAAGCCACTGGCATTTGAGGCCATCGGCAAAGGGCTTCAAAATATCACGGGTGCCACCTCGTCTTTGGAGGCATTCAAGACGCCATTGGGCGACCCTGGTTTGTTTGGTCCTCAATCGGTGGTTTGGAAAGTGCACGCCGATTTTTCAGCCATGATGGTGGGGGGATTGTCGTCTTTGATGATCCAAGCTTTGCACCCTAGAGCTTTGGCGGCAGTGTGGGACCATTCCAATTTTCGCGAACAGTTAAAGGCCAGGTTGGGGCGCACTGCTTTGTTTGTGGCGTCGACCACTTATGGTGGCGTTGAGCTGGCCAGCAAAAGCATTGAACGTGTCAATGCCATTCACGCCAAAATAGAAGGCCTAGACCAGCAAGGCAAACCTTACAAAGCCAATGAACCCCATCTGTTGCGATGGGTGCACCTCATTGAAACCGTCTCGTTTTTAAACGCCTACCAACACTTGGCCTTGCGGCCTTTGTCTGCTTCCGATTGCAACAGATATGTGGTGGAGATGAACAAAGTCGGGCAGATGCTGGGTGCCACTAATTTGCCAACCACATTGCAGGAATTGCAAAACGCCATTGCACAGTACGAGCACGAATTGGTCTTTGACAATCGCACACGCGAAACCATCCAATCGATTGAAAACTACGCTGTCGGCTTGACTGAAAAACCATTTTTCGCATTGATTCTGAAATCGTCCTTTGACATCGTGCCCCATTGGCTATTGCAAAAACTCCAAAGAACACCCGATGCTTGTTTGCAAATCAACGCGCGCAAGCTGGCTTTGCAGCTAGCCTCTCAACCTGTTCAGTGGATGCTAGACGAGCAGGGGGTGAGCGCAGTGGCCAAAGCCAGAATGGTTTGACCATTTCAGTGTTGTTATTCAAAATCTAAGTCACACCTTTTTTAGAAGGAGCTGCCCATGAATGTCCAAGAACGCGACGCGCTTTTAAAATTTTTGGCATCGCTTCGACAAACGCCCATCAAAACAAAAGATGCTGTGGCAGAGAACATCATTCGGGATGCCTTGGCTCAGCAACCCGATGCACTTTACCAATTGGTGCAGCGCAGCATGGCACTTCAGCTCGCTTTAGATGATGCGTTGGCCAAACTCAAACAGCACGAATCTTTGTCAGAGCCAGTTGAAGAAAAGTCGCAACCCAGCAATTGGGGCACTGGTTTGTTAGCACAAGCCGGCACCGTTGCCCTGGGCACCACAGTGGGCGTGGTTG
>CALPYQ020000329.1 GCA_943327965.2 Singulisphaera sp. GP187 | reverse complement strand
TCTCCAGCCTCATAAGTATGTGCACCGTTTGCAAGCGTTAGAGTGACCTGCCCCGCCGCTACCTGAACTCTGGCATCAAATGGGTGGACATGCTTTTCAAGCTCAAGCATGGGCGCCCATTCCCTTTGAATAATTTCATCAAAACCATCCTCCATGGCTTGGTTTGTGAATTCAAGCAGACTTGCGTGTGACTTCATAGACTTCCCTTCAACATTGACGGTAAGGTAGCAGAAATATTCTGCTAAATGCAAGGATTCATTAATTCGAATGGCACTCAGGATTTTTATGCCAGCAGGATCATTGTATAAAGCAATTAGATTTTAAATCTTCGGACTTATTGGCAACTACAAACTTAATCCTTGTAATGTGTTGATGTCTAGAATACGATCCTGAAGTACGATGGCAAGGTGGTGCCATGACTGATCTAGCCATAGCAATTATTGATGACTATGCCAATTCAAACCAAAGACCAATTGCGTGCGCTGTACAAGACGCCCTCTGAACGTGCTGTTCTTAAAGAATTGAAGCACATCGACCCGCACATTCAAAGATTTATCTCTCTTTCACCCTTTTTGGTGATCAGCAGCAGCGATCAATACTTTCAGTTGGATGCTTCCCCACGCGGTGGCGAGGCCGGTTTTGTCAAGGTATTGGATCAACACACGCTTTTGATTCCCGACTCGCCAGGGAACAATCGATTAGACACACTGACGAACATTATTGATACAGCGAAAATTGGCCTGCTTTTCTTTGTTCCAGGCATTGACGAAGTGGTTCGAATCAATGGCAAGGCAGCACTCGAGACTGATCAAGTTTTGTTGAATCATTTTGAGGCCATGAACAACAGGCCCAAGTTGGTGATCAAAGTAACCGTAGAGGCTGCCTACATGCATTGCCCCAAAGCTTTGATGCGCTCCAAACTCTGGTCAGTTGAAAGTCAGCAAACCATTGAAGCAATGCCATCGTTAGGTGAAATTATTCGCGATCAAACCAATAGTTTGGATCCTTTAGAGTCCCGTGAAGAAATGCTGAAACGCTACATGCCAGATTTGTAAGTGCTCAAAGCGATTCAAATAATTCGACACTTTATCTACGCGGTGTGACAATAGGTACAACGATCCCAAGTTTCACATTCAATGATTCAGCTTCTAATTACAGACTTTTTAGTCATCACCTGAGTATCTGGCATGACCCGCATTGAAGAACTTCTAAAGCAGCGAGATGCAATCGATGCGGCCATTGAAGCTGAATACAAAAAAGAGCAAGAAGCTGCAGCCAGGGGCGAGGCTGAAGCGCAGCTCAATTTAGGAATCATTCATTACAAAGGTCAAGGTGTCCCTCAAAACTTGAAGGCGGCATTTGCGGCCTTTAAGTTGTCAGCAGAACAAGGTACAACGCAAGCTCAATATTACTTGGGCGTGATGTATGAACAAGGCCAGGGCACAGCACAAAGCTACGCAGATGCCGCTCATTGGCTTGAGATGTCGGCCAATGAAGGCAATCCAGATGCACTTAACAGACTGGGGGCCATGCTGGAAAATGGATGGGGCGTGAAGAAAGACTTCCAAGCCGCAATGCGATGCTACAAGTTGGCGGCTGAACAGAAGGACACAATCGCACTGTTTAACATCGGATCAATGTATGAGCATCACCACGGCGTGGAGCAAGATGACATAGAAGCCATTCGGTGGTACACATTGGCAGCCAATCAGGGCCATGAAGAGGCTCACTACAGAATTGGATGTTTGTATCTAACAGGTCATAGCGTCAAACAAGATTTCAAAAAAGCCAAGCATCGCTTTGAACTTCTCGTACAAAAAGGCCATGTCAAATCCCAAATCAAACTGGGCGATATGTACAGCAAAGGCTTAGGCATTGAACAAAACTTTGCCGAAGCAATGAAATGGTACAAATTATCTGCACATCGTGGCAGTGCTGAGGCTCAAGCCAAAGTTGCGTTCATGTATGGAAACGCTCAGGGCGTTGATCTTGATTACCAAGAGTCGCTGAACTGGTACCTCATGGCTGCTAAGCAAGATTTTCCATCCGCATTGTCAAATTTAGGCTTTATGTATGACCACGGAAAAGGCGTCCCAGTTGATTCCCAAAGGGCTGTCAGTTACTACAGCAGGGCCGCCAACAAAGGCGATGAAAACGCAAAGAGAAATCTTGAAATCATTGAAGCTCGACTTGCGAAGCAAACATCCAACAACTAACTCAGCCAGTTGAGGGCTTGACGCTAGATGTCAAATACGCTTTTGAAAAGGAAAAATAAATGATTCAAGGCACATGTTTGTGTGGTTCTGTTTCTTGGCAATTAGAGGGCGAACCCGATGGGGCTACCGCTTGTAATTGCACGGCTTGCCGCAGATACGGTGTTCTTTGGGCATATGGTTATGTGGATGAAGACATTAAAACGCAAGGCGAAACAAGCGCTTATGTCCGAGGCAAGGCGCTGGGATTCCACTTCTGCCCAAAATGCGGATGTGTAGCATTCTGGCGTGGGCTTCAAAAAGATGAAACAGGCAAGAATCGTATTGCCGTTAACTTAAGGCTTTCAGAGCCAGAGAAAGTGGCACACATCCCCATTGACCACTTTGATGGCTTGGACACTTTTGAAGACTTACCACGCGATGGTAAGTGTGTTGCCGATTATTGGTCCTAGACCCCTAGCATGATTCAAAAAAAACTGCTTATGAATTAGGTTGACTTTTGAGCAAAGCAATAAGCCACTATCGCGTTGGCGTGACCGTGTCCAAGACCATGCTCAGTTTTCAGCCAATTCACAACTTCCATGTGTTTCATGTCTTTTTGTTTTTCAACAAGCTTGATCCAATGATCAATTGGTTGCCCGTATTTCTTTTCGATGGAAGGAAAGTAAGAGGCAGGTCCTTTTATTTTTTGCGCCGTAACCATCAGATCCCCCTAAATAAGAACGTCGTGCTTAGTCAGTGACAACATCAGGCCAACTTTCGGATCAACCTTGCCTGATAAAACTTTTAAATAAATATCAGACACAGCCTTGGGCCCCATGTGAGACTCAACAGATACCCAAGGCGTATGAGGATTTGTAACGTTTTGTATAAATAATTTCCAATCTGCAACGATCCGCCCCATCAGTACAGAATTGCCCCATTCAGTACTTCTCTTTGCAACCTGAGCCGGCGCAAAAAAGAATGTA
>CALPYQ020000328.1 GCA_943327965.2 Singulisphaera sp. GP187 | reverse complement strand
TTAAGCCATCTCTCAACAAGCCGCCCCACAACAAGTTTTTAAACATGACCCAAGCAAACCAAACCACAGAAACTGCGCGCGCCCATGGCCGTGCTCAAGATCAACTGCGAAATGTCCGCATTACCCGCGGCTACACCATTCATGCTGAGGGTTCTGTGTTGATTGAGTTTGGCGACACACGCGTTCTGTGCACCGCATCGGTCGAAGAAAAAGTACCAGGCCACAAAAAAGGCAGTGGTGAAGGCTGGGTCACGGCTGAATACGGCATGTTGCCCCGCGCCACGCACACACGGGGTGACCGAGAAGCCGCGCGCGGTAAACAAAGCGGTCGGACCCAAGAAATTCAACGGCTGATTGGTCGCTCCATGCGCGCTGTGTTTGATTTGAAAAAGTTAGGTGAACGCACCATTCACTTGGATTGCGACGTGTTGCAAGCCGACGGCGGTACGCGCACCGCCAGCATTACTGGTGCATTTGTAGCAGCCCAAGATGCCGTCGATTGGTTGATGCATCAAGGCAAATTAAAAGAGTCACCCATCTTGGACGCTGTTGCGGCTATTTCTGTTGGACTCAAGGACGGCGTAGCCTTGCTTGACCTTGATTACACTGAAGACTCCTCTTGCGACACGGACATGAATGTGGTCATGACCGGTGCTGGCAATTTTGTTGAAGTGCAAGGTACTGCAGAAGGTGTGGCCTTTACGCGCAAAGAAATGGACAGCTTGTTGGCGCTGGCCGAGAAAGGCATTGCCGAGTTAGTGGGTCTGCAAAAGACATCACGCCTATCGCACATCCATGCAGGAACTGCAGGAGCCTGATGCCATGAAAGTGGTTTTGGCTTCTAACAATGCAGGCAAATTGGCCGAGTTGCAAACCATGTTTGGCGCACTCAATGTGCAACTGGTGCGCCAATCAGAGCTGAATATTTCTGAGGCTGAAGAGCCCTACAAAACTTTTGTAGAAAACGCGTTGGCCAAGGCACGACATGCCTCTCAGCAAAGCGGTTTGCCGGCTGTTGCAGACGATGCAGGTTTGTGCATTGATGCCTTTGGTGGTTTGCCCGGTGTTGACACCGCCTACTACTGTACGCAATTTGGTTATGAAAAATCGGATGCCAACAATGTGCGTGCAGTTTTGGAACAAATGGCCAACATTGAAAATCGGCGCGCCGCCATGGTCAGCACTTTGGTGGCCGTTAGAAGTGCCTTTGATCCAGAGCCTTTAATTGCAGTGGGCCGTGTGGTGGTGGACATTGCGCCTGAGCCTGTTGGCGCCAATGGTTTTGGCTTTGACCCCGTTCTGTTTTTGCCAGAGTTTGGCAAAACATTTGCGCAATTGCCTGTTGAAGTTAAAAACGCCAACAGTCACCGCGGCAGGTCTTCTCAAGCCATGCTTGCCCTCATGCAAGAGCGTTGGGGTTTGTAAAACATGAAGCAAGCATTTGATGTGGTGCATGCCATGCGGCCAGGCTTGCTGCAGTTGTCATCATTGCCGCCTTTGTCTTTGTATGTGCACTTGCCTTGGTGCATTAAAAAATGTCCCTATTGCGATTTCAATTCGCATGAGTGGCAAGGCAGCAAGCAAGGCGGGCTGCCCGAAGACCGCTACATCGATGCCCTGCTGGCCGATTTAGAAGCCAGCCTGCCGCTCATTTGGGGGCGGCCTGTTCACAGTGTTTTTCTGGGCGGCGGTACCCCCAGTTTGTTTGAGCCTGCCAGCATTGACCGCTTGATCAGCGGCATACGTGCCCGATTACCCCTCGAGGCCGAAGCCGAAATTACCTTAGAAGCCAATCCTGGTACTTTTGAAAAAGACCGCTTCAAGGCGTTTCGCGCAGCAGGCGTGACGCGCTTGTCTATCGGTGTGCAAAGCTTCAATGATGCGCACTTAAAGGCCTTGGGCCGAGTCCACAATCGCGACCAAGCCATGGCGGCAGTCGAAGAGGCGCAATCAGCTTTTGAGACATTCAATTTGGATGTGATGTATGCCCTGCCAGGGCAGTCTTTGCTGGACCTGTCAAAAGACATCGAAACTGCTTTGAGTTTCAAGCCGCCGCACATTTCCATCTATCACCTCACCATTGAACCCAACACCCTGTTTGCAAAGCATCCCCCTGTATTGCCTGAGGAGGATGACGCTTACGCCATGATGGACTTGATCACCGAAATGACGGGCGCTGCTGGTTTGCAAAGGTACGAAGTTTCTGCCTATGCCAAGCCGGGCCACAAATGTTGGCACAACATGAACTATTGGCAGTTTGGCGATTACTTGGGCATTGGGGCAGGGGCGCACAGCAAGCTGAGTTTTGCGCATCGCATTGCGCGTCAAGTCAGGTATCGAGAACCCCAGCTTTACATGACGCAAGCTTTAAAAGGCGAGCCCGCCACGCAGCACGAAGAAGTGAAACGGGAAGACTTGCCGTTTGAATACATGCTGAATGCGCTGCGTTTGAAGGAGGGTTTCAGCATGACCGATTTCATGGCACGTACAGGCTTGGCCATGACCGCCATTCAAAAGGGATTGTCAGAGGCTGAAGCCAAGGGCTTAATTGTTAGAGACATGACCAAGGTGTGGCCAACAGAACGCGGTTTTGACTTTTTAAGTGACCTGCAAGAATTGTTTTTGGCAGATCGGTGAAACTTAATAAGCGGTTTAGTCGGCAGATGTCAGTGCTGCATTCATCTTCTTGCCATAGTCGTTGAACATGGCCAAAGATTTTTCGGTGGGTACCAGAAATTTTGCGCGCTTGTCATCCGCTTGGCTGTAGGTTTGAACCAAGTCTCTGTTGCGAAGACGGGTAATGCGCTTGTGCAAGGTGGCAGGAGAGCCTAGGTTAGAAAGGCCAATGGCTTCTCTCACAGTCATGGGTTTTTGTTCGAACCAACGCAGCGCAATGGCTTCTAGCAGCGCATTTTCGTTGGCATCCAACATGGGCGCATCAGGCAAATTTTGGATGGCCTTGGCCAACTGCAAAAATCGCAGATAAGGATTGCCTTTGTTGGTTTTATTAATTGAAAACATAGCCTAATTCTAATAAACAAATTCGATATTGGTTTTCAAACATTCTGGATCTTTGATACATACATTGTTAAATTTCAATCGGTCTGCATCTGTTCCCAGAGCTTATAAGGGGTTAGCGGCATTTGCAATTGGGGTGCCCGGCTTGAAAGCCCGTTGCGTGCCAAGGCATCGGCTATGGCGTTG
>CALPYQ020000327.1 GCA_943327965.2 Singulisphaera sp. GP187 | reverse complement strand
CACCGCGAACCAAATCTTGCATGCGGGTAATTTCTTCTTCTGTGTAGGGATTGGGCTTGGACTCCGTCACTTCACCTTTGTCATTTTTGGTGACGGTGGGTGCGCGCTCATTGATTAGTACAGCCACGCTTAAGCGTTGCATGGTGCCTGTAGCGTTTTTAATGTGGCGCACAGAACGATCGAGTTCGTAGTTGCGGGTGCTACGCGCTGTGGTGCTGGTGGTGGTGCCACCAGAGCCTGCAGAAGTCGCAGCTGAAGAATTGGTTGTGGCCGAAGGTGCAGGCGGTGGTGTGTTAGACAAAGTGCCTGGAATACCAGCCGCTTCAGCAGCGCCATTTTTGTCTTCGCTTAAAGCTTCAGAACGTGTCTTGGGGCCTTTTTCACGTGTGTCAAAGTCTTCGGTGGTCACTTCTGTTTGTGTAAAGTCCAGCGCCATGTTCACTTGTGAACGCACATTGTTGTCGCCTACTATGGGGGACAAAATTTGCATCACGCGCTGGCGATACACATCTTCCATTTTTTGCTTGTGCGTGCTTTGTGCCGAAGTTAAGCCCAAGGCGGCAGCATTGCTAGAGTCGGTAATCAGTTTGCCTTGGTTGTCTACCACGGCCACGTTTTCGGGAGTCATGAGGGGCACACTAGAAGCCACCAAATGAACCAAAGCTTGCACTTGGTTCTGTGATACAGAGCGGCCTGCATAAGGCGTGATGATGACGGAGGCTTTGGGCGGTGTGCGATCGCGCACAAACACCGATTGCTTGGGCATGGCCAAGTGCACGCGAGCTTGTTGAATAGAGTCAATTTGCATGATGGTGCGTGCCAACTCTTGTTCCATGGCAGCGGTGTAACGCACTTGTTCCATGAACTGGCTGGTGGTCATGGCCGATTGGTCTTTGAGCGAATCAATGCCAGTGTTGCCAGTCTTTGGAATGCCCTTAGAGGCCAAGAAAATACGCGCTTCGTGGTACTTTTTGGAGGGCACCGTAATTTGACCTGTGGCTGGATCCATCACAGGTTTGAATTCGCTGGTCTTCAAAGCTTCCATGGCTGTTTGCTGATCGGCCTCGCTCATGTTAATCATGAGGGGACGGTAGGTGGGCATGTTGATCCACACATACATCAAGGCAAACAACAAAACAGCCATGCCCATCAAGATGAGGGGCATGGCTTTTTTGATGCTGGGTTGCTGCAGCATTTGTTGAATGGAGGCCAAGGGGCCACCACCGCCGGCGCCACCTGGGTAGGCGTTGCCGTTGGCTTGTTGGACATCCATGCCGGGCGTGAATGTTGCCAAAGCACCGCCAGCGTTAGAGCCAGCGCCACCGGTGGTGGCAAGTGCTGTGCTGTTCGAACCACCCGTGGCCAAGGCCGGGGTGAATGGAGCTGTTGTAGTGGCCATGTTTGAAATCTCTCAGTCGTATCTTTTAAATGAGCTACTTGAAATAAGCCTTAAACAGGCATGTTCAAAATGTCTTCATAGGCTTTGAGCACCTTGTTGCGCACTTGCAAAGTGGCTTCAAAGCTCAAAGATGATTTCTGCATGCTCAGCACCACATCGGTCAGAGGGACGCCTTCGCCGCGCTCATAAGAGGCTGCAATTTTGGAAGCATTTGTTTGGTTCTCATTGACCTTGTTGACTGTTTGACGAACCAAGTCGCCAAAGCCAGCAGGGCCTTGTGTTTTCTCAGAACCATTCAGGCCATTGAGACCGCCAACCTTGTTGCCATCATCGTCCATGCCGCCAGCGGCTTGGGACTGGTAAGAGCGCAGGGTTTGCAACATCGATTGAATGTTGCCTTGGGAATTGATTTTTTCGACCATGTGTGTTCCCCTTAAGCGGCCCAAGCCATGTTGCCGTTGTCAGCTTTGAGCTTGGCCAGTTTGTAACGAAGTGTGCGTGGGCTGATGCCCAGCTTGGCAGCGGCTTCCATGCGGCTGTCGGTGGTTTGAATGGCTGCCAAAATCATTTGGTGCTCGCTGGTTTTGACAGCGTCTTGCAAGTTGGTGGCAATGGCAGCGTTGTCTTCTGTGTTGCTGGTGTCGGGATAGCGCAGTGCCTCGGTAGGCATGCCAAAGCGAGACACTGGTGTAGCAGTGGCCACAGAAGTGGGCGCAACACTGGGTGTGGGTTGGCTGGTTAAAGTGTCATCGCTCATGTGCAATGACAAATCGGCCGCATCGTCAAACATTAGGTGGTGGGCTTCAATGTTTTGATCGGCGCACAAAACCACTGCGCGCTGCACCACGTTTTCAAGTTCGCGCACATTGCCAGGCCATGGATAGGCCAGCAGTTGTGCTTGTGCTTCTTCGCTTAAGGTAAATGCTTGTGCATTGGGCGCGTGGCGCAACAACAAACTGGCCACCAAAGGCAAGATGTCGCCCTTGCGCTCACGCAATGGCGGCACACGCAATTTGAAAGTGCTGATGCGGAAATACAAATCTTCGCGGAACTCGCGCTCGGCAATGGCTACGCGCAAATCTTTGTTGGTGGCTGCAATGATGCGAACATCAATGGGCACTTGGCGCTCAGAGCCCAAGCGTGTGAGCAAGCGCTCTTGCAACACGCGCAACAACTTGGATTGCAAGTGCATGGGCATCTCGCCAATTTCGTCCAAGAACAAAGTGCCGCCTTGGGCTTGTTCAAACAAACCTTTGAAATCTTTTTGAGCGCCCGTGAAAGCGCCTTTTTCGTGGCCAAACAACATGTCGTCAATGAGGTGCTCAGGCAATGCAGCACAGTTGAGTCCCACAAACGGGCCACGTGCACGCTTAGAAGACTCGTGCAACACACGGGCCAAAATTTCTTTACCGGCACCTGTGGGGCCTTCAATGAGGGCTGTCACGTTGGCTTGTGCCACGCGCTGAGCCAATGCCAAAAGGTGACGGCTGGCGGGATCGACATACACCACGCTTTTTTGCGGTGCAGCTTGGGCTACTACTTCGGATGGGGGTGCCATGCGCGCCACCATGGACGCAGCAGAAGAAGACAAACGCAAGGCCTGAATGGCTTGATGCGCCATTTGCCAAGAAGTGGCAGACCAGTCGTCCGTGGCCAACACGTGGGCGGCACCTTGGCGCATAGCTTGCACAGCCAACTCTAAGTGGCGGCGGTCAACACGGCAGACCACTGGCAATGCACAGCCAGCCTTGAGCATCAGGCTTTGGCAGCTTTGAAGCAAATCCAAAGTGGTGTCGTGGCGAATGACCAATGCCTGAGTTTGGCTGAAGCT
>CALPYQ020000326.1 GCA_943327965.2 Singulisphaera sp. GP187 | reverse complement strand
TCCATCCAAGCCGTTTACGTGCCTGCCGATGACTTGACCGACCCATCTCCTGCCACCACCTTTGCTCACTTGGACTCCACTGTGGTGTTGTCTCGTGACATCGCTTCTTTGGGTATCTACCCTGCGGTCGATCCCTTGGACTCCACCAGCCGTCAGCTCGATCCTTTGGTTGTGGGCATTGACCACTACGAAACTGCTCGCGCTGTTCAGGGTACCTTGCAACGCTATCGCGAACTGCGCGACATCATTGCCATTATGGGTATGGACGACTTGGCACCTGAAGACAAGTTGGCCGTGGCTCGCGCACGTAAGATTCAACGTTTCTTGTCACAACCTTTCCACGTGGCTGAAGTGTTTACTGGCTCGCCTGGTAAGTACGTGCCTTTGTCTGAAACCATCCGTGGCTTCAAGATGATTGTGGCCGGTGAGTGCGATCACTTGCCAGAGCAAGCGTTCTACATGGTTGGCGGCATTGACGAAGCCTTCGAAAAGGCCAAGAAAATGGCGTAAGCCATTTTTGTAAACCCTTTTCAAGGAACAACTATGAACACCATCCGCGTTGATGTGGTCAGTGCCGAAGAGTCTATCTTCTCAGGTGAAGCCCGTTTTGTGGCCTTGCCTGGCGAAGCTGGCGAATTAGGCATTTACCCCCGTCACACACCGTTGATTTCACGCATCAAGGCTGGTTCAGTTCGCATCGAAAAAGCCGACGGCACCGAAGAGTTTGTCTTCGTGGCTGGCGGCGTTTTGGAAGTGCAACCCGACCACGTGACCGTGTTGTCAGACACTGCTATTCGCGGTAAAGATTTGGACGAAGAGAAAGCCAACGCTGCAAAAGCTGCAGCCGAAGACGCTCTTCGCAATGCCAAGTCCGAAATCGACATGGCGCGTGCGCAAAGTGAGTTGGCAGTGTTTGCTGCACAACTGGCTGCCTTGCGCAAGTTCCGTACTAAAAAATAAAATGTGGGCGTTGCATACGCCGACAAGTTTTCTGAAACCCGGCGCACGCCGGGTTTTTTGTTTCTAAGGACCACCATGCGCAAAGCCAAACTTCAAGCAGCCACATTGGGCGGCAATCCAGACGATGTTGAGGCAGCGTTTTACGACGCCCTCCGACAAGGCGATGTTGAGCGCTTGATGGCATGTTGGGCTGACGAAGAAGAAATTGTGTGCGTCCATCCGGGCGGTCCACGTTTGATTGGTGCTGGCGCAATCCGTGCCAACTTTGAGGCCATGTTTGCCAACGGCACGGTGCAAGCGCAACCCACGCAAGTGCACAAGGTCGATTCTTTGGCCAGTGCCATGCATCACTTGGTAGAGCGGGTGGAAGTGTTGGGCGCCAACGGCCCTCAAACCGCCTTTGTGGTGGCCACCAATGTTTATCACAAGACACCTCAAGGTTGGCGAATGGTGGCGCACCACGCAAGCCCGGGTACGCCCACTGCACCGGCCGATGTGTCTTCCACGCGTTCGGTGTTGCATTGACTGACTACACAGCACCTTTTTGGTTACCGGGCGGCCATCTACAAACCATCTGGCCTGCGCTTTGGTCCCGCCGATTTGAGTTGACACCGCCTACGTGGCGGCGTGAAAGATGGTCAACGCCCGACCAAGATTTTGTCGATGTGGATTTTTGTGAAATGGGCAGCTCCCATTTGCCAAGACCCTTGCTGGTTCTCTTTCATGGCCTCGAAGGCTCATCTGGCAGTCACTATGCGCAAGCCTTTGCCGATTGGGGCATGTCAAATGGCTGTGACATTGCTGTACCGCACTTCAGGGGCTGTAGCGGCACCTTGAATTTGGCGCCGCGGGCCTACCATTCGGGTGACCATGAAGAAGTTCACCACTTGCTAACAAAATTTAAGCAAGTGGTGGAAGTTCAAAAACGGCCTGGCTTGCTGGCCGCGGGCGTCTCTTTGGGTGGCAATGCGTTGATGCGATGGGCTGGCGAGCAGGGTCAGTCCGCACAAAAAATAGTGTGCGCTGTGGCCTCTATTTGTTCGCCATTGGACTTGAGTGCCAGCGGCAAGGCCATTGGCGAAGGCTTCAATCGGCAGGTCTACACGCGCATGTTTTTGCGCACGATGAAGCCCAAAGCCATGGCGAAATTGAAACAATACCCAGGCCTGTTCGATGCCCAAAAACTATTGGCTGCGCAAGACCTTTACGAGTTTGATGATGTGTTCACGGCGCCCTTGCATGGTTTCAAAAACACCGAGGATTATTGGCGGCGTGCTTCTGCATTGCCGCACATGACGAACATTGCAGTACCTGCGTTGGCATTGAACGCCCAAAATGACCCATTCATTCCGTCAAGCAGCTTGCCAACTTTGGCAAAAGTAAGTGCTAACGTAACTCTGTGGCAACCATCCCATGGCGGGCATGTTGGTTTTCCAAAAGGCGCAATACCAGGGCACTTGAAAGCCATGCCACACGCTGTGGGCAAATGGCTTTTGCAACACATCCACTAAGATCCGATCATGGACGACATTGTCAAACAAGCCATGGCCAAATGGCCTAACGTGCCCAACTGTTATGGTTGGCTGGGTCTGGATGAACGTGGCCACTGGTACTTAAGGGACGATGCTGCGCAAGCCCGAGGCAGTTTTCAAAGTGGCGTACCTGGTGCCAAAGGGTCCTTGCTGCAGCACGAAAAATTGATTGAGTTTATTCACCGAAACTACGCCGCCGATGACGCTGGCGCTTGGTTTTTTCAGAACGGCCCGCAGCGTGTGTATGTCGAGTTGGCCGCTACTCCTTGGGTGTGGCGCTTGTCTGCCGATTTCAAATTGACGGCGCAAACCGGCCAAGAGACAGTGGCACAAATATGTTTGACCGACGAAGCGGGCAAAGTTTATTTTCAAACCCCCATGGGCTTTGGTTTGTTGCACACCATGGATGTTGCGCTGGCCGCGGAGGGCTTGTCACTTGATTTGTGGCCCCTAGAGGCCGTTGAAGCAAAAGAATTGCCCGCTAAATTTGCTTATTGCATGAGCCCGGCTAGCCCCGCTTTGCCCAATAAAAAACCGCTCTGATTTGCATCGAGCGGTTTTAATCAAGCCCACAACACGGGGCTTGGCAAATTCAACTTACTTTTTCTCAGCTGCCGCAGCAGGTGCTTCGGGTTCTTTGAACTTGCCGCCAGCAGCGGAGGTGAGGTAAGCAACAGCGCGGCCAATTTCTAGATCGCTGAAGTCGCCGCCACCTTGGGCGCCCATGGCGCCTTTGCCT
>CALPYQ020000325.1 GCA_943327965.2 Singulisphaera sp. GP187 | reverse complement strand
TTTGAGTGCCAAGAAAAACACGGCCACCAGACCAACTAAGACAAACAAGCCGACCCACAAATCATTTTTTGAACGTTGCATGACGTCCTCCTTAAATGCTGAACATCATCACTGTGAGGATGAAGTCCAAGCCCAAAACAGACAATGAAGAAATGACAACGCTACGCGTTGTTGCTGAAGCCACACCATCGGGTGTGGGCTGCGCGACATAACCTTGCAGCAATGCAATGAAAGTTACGGCAATGCCAAAAACCACGCTTTTGATCATGCCATTGCCAACGTCTTTGAACACATCGACGCCACTTTGCATTTGACTCCAAAAGGCACCGGCATCAACACCAATGAGCAACACACCCACGGCGTAACCACCCAAAATACCCACGGCACTGAATACGGCCGTTAAGAGGGGCAATGCAATGATGCCGCCCCAAAAACGAGGCGCTAAGACACGCAATTTGGGATCGACTGCCATCATTTCTAGGGCCGTGAGTTGTTCGCCAGCGCGCATCAAACCAATCTCGGCCGTGATGGAGGCGCCCGCGCGCCCAGCAAACAAAAGTGCCGCCACAACGGGTCCAAGTTCTCGCACCAAACTCAAAGCCACCAGCAAACCCAAGGCATCGGCGGCACCGTATCGCTGCAAGGTGTAATAACCTTGCAAACCCAACACAAAGCCAACAAACAAACCCGAAACAGTAATGATGGCCAGCGAGTAATTGCCCAAGAAATGAATTTGGTCACGGACCAAGCTAAAGCGTTTGAGACAGGCAACCGACAGCATGACCAACTTGGCAAACAAACGGGCACCGTAGCCCCAATCGGCCAACTTTTTGCGGACAACGTAACCCAGTTCAGCGGGATGCAGAAAAATCATGCATGCCCCCTGGCAAAGTCTTCTGCAACAGACGCTGCAGGGTAATGAAAGTGCACAGGACCTTCACTGAGTCCGTTGACAAATTGATGAATGAGCGGGTCTGTGGTTTGGCGCAAGGCTTCGGGCGTACCTTGAGCCGCTACTTTGCCGTTGGCCAAGACAATCACGTGGTCGGCAATTTGAAAGGTTTCATCGACGTCGTGCGACACCACCACGCTGGTGATGCCCAAGCTGTCGTTCAGCCTACGGATGAGCCTGGCTGCGGTCCCCAAAGAAATTGGGTCCAAACCTGCAAAGGGCTCGTCGTACATCATGAGGTCGGGGTCGAGGGCAATGGCACGGGCCAAGGCAACGCGGCGGCCCATGCCTCCCGAAATTTCAGAGGGCTTCAGGTTTCTGGCGCCACGCAAACCCACCGCATCGAGCTTCATGAGGACAATGTCTCGAATCATGATCTCGGACATTTTTGTATGCTCTCTTAAGGGGAACGCCACGTTGTCAAACACATTCATGTCGGTGAACAAAGCACCAAACTGAAACAACATGCCCATGCGTCTGCGCGCGGCATACAGTTGTTGGGTGTTCATCTGGCCCACGTCCTGGCCATCGAATGTGAGTGCGCCTTTTTGGGCTTGGTATTGGCCGCCAATCAGGCGCAAGACTGTGGTTTTGCCGCCGCCAGAAACACCCATCAATGCCGTCACTTTGCCACGTGGAATGCCAAACGAGATGTCATTCAAGATGACACGATCGCCGTAGCCGAAGCTAAGGTTTTTGAGTTCAACCAGCAGTGGATTGTTGGGCAGGGTCATGTGTGAAAGAACAAAAGCCGGGGTCGCCGGCTTTTGAAGGATAAGGCGTTCAGGTGAAGCTTGTGTAAATCCTTTTGGATTCACTGGCTTACCTGTCAGCAGTCATTTTAACGGGGTAAGTCGCTGGTTCCCATTAAGAATTCATCAATTGAACGGGCTGCTTGGCGGCCTTCACGAATGGCCCAAACCACCAAAGACTGACCACGTCGCATATCGCCGGCCGCAAAAACCTTGGGCACGTTGGTGGCATAGCCGCCTGTGAACTCGGTGGTGGCTTTGGCATTGCCGCGGTTGTCTTTGTCCACACCAAAGGCGTCCAAAACCGTTGCAACAGGGTTCACAAAGCCCATGGCCAGCAACACCATGTCGGCTTGGTAGGTTTTTTCAGTGCCTGGCACATTCACCAACTTGCCGTCTTTGAATTCCACTTCGACGGTTTTCAGACCCGTCACTTTGCCTTTTTCACCCATGAACTCTTGGGTGGAAATAGCAAATTCACGCGTGCAACCTTCCTCGTGGCTAGAGCTGGTGCGCATTTTGAGAGGCCAGTAGGGCCACGTCAAAGGACGATTTTCTTCTTCGGGTGGCTGCGGCATCACTTCAAACTGCGTGACGCTTGCAGCGCCATGGCGGTTGGAGGTACCCACGCAATCGCTGCCGGTGTCGCCACCGCCAATCACAATGACGTGCTTGCCATCGGCGCGCAATTGGCCTTGAAGCTGGTCGCCTGCATTGACTTTGTTTTGCTGCGGCAAAAATTCCATGGCAAAGTGAATGCCTGCCAAATCGCGGCCGGGCACGTTCAAGTCGCGTGATTGCTCTGAGCCACCTGTTAACAACACTGCATCAAAGTCTTTCTGGAGCTGCTCGGGGCTGATGGTTTCTTGCGACCAGTTGGTGACTTTGGAGCCTTCAGGCAAATTGCCCACCATCACACCCGTCTTGATGGTCACGCCTTCAGCGATCAACTGCTCAACACGGCGGTCGATGTGCGACTTTTCCATTTTGAAATCGGGAATGCCATAGCGCAGCAAGCCACCAATTCGGTCGTTCTTTTCGAACAATGTAACGTCGTGACCTACGCGGGCCAATTGCTGAGCAGCTGCCATGCCGGCAGGGCCTGATCCCACCACAGCCACTTTTTTGCCTGTCTTGTGCGCAGCAGGACGGGGCTTGACCCAGCCTTCTTGCCAAGCGCGGTCAATGATGGCGTGCTCAATCGACTTGATGCCCACCGCATCGTCGGCCACATTCAAAGTGCAAGCGGCTTCGCAAGGTGCTGGGCAAATGCGGCCCGTGAACTCTGGGAAGTTGTTGGTGCTGTGCAGCACTTCAATGGCGTTTTTCCAATCGCCTTGAAACACCAATTCATTGAAGTCTGGAATGATGTTGTTAACAGGGCAGCCACTGTTACAAAACGGTGTGCCACAGTCCATGCAACGTGCGCCCTGGATTTTGGCTTGTGATTCATCCAAACCAATAACGAACTCTTTGTAGTGCTTCAAGCGCTCATTGACGGGCTTGTAGCCCTCTTCAAGTCGCTCGAATTCCATGAAA
>CALPYQ020000324.1 GCA_943327965.2 Singulisphaera sp. GP187 | reverse complement strand
ATTGACCAGACTTTGCGCGACACGCTGCAAATGGTGGGTTAATTTTTATATCTTCTTCACAAACCTGGTTTAAATCATGATTGATCGTTTTGTCTTCACTGCCATGACCGGTGCCAAAAGCGCCATGGGGCAGCTGGCCACAACATCGCACAACATGGCCAATTTGCAAACGCCAGGTTTTAGAGAAATGCTGTCTTCATTTCGGGCGGTGCCTGTGAATGGCAGCAGTGCAGATTCTCGCGCCTTTGTGGTTGACTCCACACCTGGCGCCGACTGGACACCTGGCGCAGTCACTGCCACTGGCAATCCATTGGATGTTGCCATTCAAGATCAAGGCTTGTTTGCAGTGCTTCGCAGCAATGGCCAAGAAGCCTACACGCGTGCTGGCAAATTTCACATGGATGCGCAAGGTTTTTTGGTGAACCCATCGGGCTTGGGCGTCTTGAATGAGCAAGGTCAAACCATCCAAATTCCAATAGGCAGCCAAGATGTGACCATTCAACCCAATGGCACGATCACAGCCACTCTGCCGGGTCAAAAGTTTGAAACGCCTGTGGCACGTTTGAAATTGGTCAATCCCGCACCCCACACTTTGGAGCGTCAGGCCGATGGCTTGTTCACTTCGTCTGAAGACTTGGCCTCCTTGGAAGAAATTCGATTGGTACCAGGCTCTTTAGAAAGCAGCAATGTGAGTGCTGCTCAGGCCATGGTTCAAATGATTACGCAAAACCGCTTGTTTGACTTGAACATCCGTTTGGTTCAAGTGGCTGAACAAAATTCGAAATCTGCAGGGGCATTGATGTCCTTGTCCAGGGTTTAAACACCCGTGAATGAAGGAGCTAAAAAATGTTGAGATCATTATGGGTTGCCAAAACTGGCATGGATGCACAACAGACCAACTTGGACACCATCTCCAACAATTTGGCCAACGTTTCAACGACCGCCTACAAACGTGTTCGTCCTATTTTTGAAGACCTGCTCTATCAAAATATTCGTGCACCTGGCTTGAATGAAGACTCTTCCAACTACGTGCCCGCTGGCTTGCAAGCAGGTAACGGTGCCCGCATTGCAGCCACTCAGCGCATTAACAGCGCTGGCTCTTTGGTGCAAAGCCAGAACCCCTTGGACATGGCCATCAACGGCAATGGCTACTTTGCGGTTTCAACACCCACCGGTGTGGCTTACACCCGCGCAGGCAACTTCATGCGCAACGACAAAGGTCAAATTGTGACGGCCAGTGGCAATGTGTTGCTGGGCCAAAGCAGCATCAACTCGGCCAATGCCAATGCGGCAGGCATTGTGATTCCATCTAAAGCAACCACCGTTGCAATTGGATCTGACGGCACTGTCAGCTACAACTTGGCAGATGCCACTGCACCGACCCAAGCCGATCAAATTGCCATGATCAATTTTGTCAATCCAACGGGCTTGGCTTCTGCAGGTGGTGGTTTGTATTACGAAACCATGTCATCGGGTGAAGCGCAAGTTGGGGTTGCGGGCAAAGACGGTTTTGGCTCTATCAGCCAGTACTACACCGAGCAATCTAACGTGAATGTGGCAGAAGAATTGGTGTCACTCATTGCCGCACAACGGGCTTATGAAATTACTGCCAAGTCGGTGTCTGCGTCAGATCAAATTCTGCAAAAGTTAGGACAACTGTGATGAAAAAAATTGTCTGGCTCATTTCTGTCGCTGCAATTCTGACTGGCTGTGCAGAGTTGCCTTCTGCATCCAAGCAATCCTTTATCAGTGGCTCCACCACTGCCAAGCCTGATGCGCAAGAAATAACTTTGACATCCAAAGGCTCATTGGTTCCGACAACCCGAGTAGCCACCACAACGCACAAAGGTTTGTTTGAAGAGCGCCGCGCCATGCGTGTAGGCGACACCTTGACCGTGGTGCTGAATGAAACAACCCGTGCCAGCAAAGACATTGGCACCAATGCCCGTCGCATGTCATCCAACAGCTTGAACGGCAGTTTGAACTTGAACGCTGGCAGCACCTCCACACCTGTCGCTGGCAATGCTGGATTGAACACCAATGGCAACACCAACTTTGACAGCAAAGGTGGTTCTTCAGCATCTAACCAGTTCTTGGGCACGATTACGGTCACAGTACTGGAAGTTTTGCCTAACGGCAATTTGAATGTAGCGGGCGAAAAGCGTTTGGCGGTAGGTCACGAAGAAGAAGTGATTCGCTTTGGCGGTATTGTGTCGCCCGCCAATTTGCAAAGCAATTCTGTGCTGTCGTCCCAAGTGGCCGATGCACGCATTGAATACCGCGGCCTTGGCATTACCGATCAAATTCAAACACCTGGCATGTTGACCAAGTTGTTTGCCAGGTTCTCACCCAATTGAGGTTATGGCCATGAACGCTCGTTTGTTCTCCTCGATTTTTTTGATGCTAGCCCTGTTGCTTGGCGCTAACCATGCAACTGCCGCCCGCTTAAAAGACATGGCAGTTGTGTCAGGCCAACGCCCTAACCAATTGATTGGCTATGGCTTGGTGGTTGGTTTAGACGGCACAGGTGACAACTCTGGTACCAACCCCGTCACGGGTCAGTCGGTGATCACCATGTTGAATTCTTTGGGTGTGGCTGTGCCTGCAGGTCTTAATCTTCAAGCGCGCAACGCAGCAGTGGTCATGGTCACCGCAGAGTTGGCAGCCCTTTCGCGCCCAGGCCAAATCATGGATGTCACCGTTTCATCTTTGACCAATGCTCGCAGCTTAAGGGGCGGCACACTGATCATGACGCCTTTGAAGGCAGCCAATGGCCAAGTGTATGCACAGGCTCAAGGCTCGATTGTGGTACCGGGTGCTTCTGCCAGCAGCAACATGGCACGCACCACCATCAATCAGTTGTCGGCGGGTCGCATTCCCAGTGGCGCCATTGTTGAACAAGCAGCACCCGAAGCCGACATGGACCCCATCGTCGAATTCAACTTTCACAAGGTGGACTTTGCGCAAATTCAGCGCGCGGTAGAAGCCATCTCCAGAGTGGTTGATGCAGAAAATGCAGTGACCGCCGTCGATGCCCGAACCATTGCAGTGCGAGTGCCTGTCCAACGCGCACAACGTGTCAATGTCATGGCGCAATTGCTTGAACTTGAGATTCAACCTGTGGTGGACATTGCCAGAGTGGTGATCAATGCACGCACTGGCTCTGTGGTGGTCAATCAATCGGTTCGTCTTGCACCTTTTGCTGTGACACATGGGAACATGACGATTCAAGTTCAAGCCACCAACCAAGCTGTGCCCCAGTCT
>CALPYQ020000323.1 GCA_943327965.2 Singulisphaera sp. GP187 | reverse complement strand
TCCGCCCCTATTAGGTTGGGTGGCCGAGGTGTGGCACATTCGTGCAAGCTTTGGCGTCAGCCTGCCTTTGATTGCGCTTAGTTTTTGGGCTGCGAAGGCTCTGAAAAATTAAAGCCTTTCTTTTCCAAGTAGTCGAGGCTGGCTTTAAAAAGATAGGCCCCCAGCAATGCGCCATTCAAATCGCCTATCAACATCCCAAAAGAGGAGTTGGGTTCAATCAACTGTTCATTGCCCAATAACAACCAGGTTGTATGGTGAAAAAGTGAATTGCAAATGGCATAGACAACTGTCACTAGTGCTAAATCTTTGAGGGAAGTGAGTTGAATGGGGCGTTTGAAATAAATTCTGAAACCCATCATGGCAACCAAGGGGCCTGCGCACGAGTCGGCAATGTTCAAAAGGCCAAGAACGATGGGTTCATTGAACCAAAATAAAAGAATTAGCCCACCGATGAGCGTGGCCAATGTGCCGTAAACAGGCCCCATGACCAAAATATTGAACAGACGCAAAAAAGCGGGCAGATAAATGAGAGAAACGTGTGCGCTTAAATTGGCAAAGACAAACAGCCAACCGTTCAAGACGTGTGCCGCAGGAAATAGCACCGCCAAAACAAGAATTAAGAGTAGGTTCATTTCGCAATGAGTTGAGGTCGATTTGTCATCAATCGATGGTGCCCGAGGCCGGAATCGAACCGGCACGCCTTGCGGCGGGGGATTTTGAGTCCCCTGCGTCTACCAATTTCACCACCCGGGCGGATTGCGAAGACAGCGATTATGACATATTTTTTGAAAAAATCTAAATTGCATCCGCCCAAAATAAAGCAGACTTCACATTGGACATTTTATTTAGTTAGGATGTCCCTATGACCTCCTTGGAATTAACCCTTTTGTACTTGCTGGCAGCCGTGCTGGGTGTGGTGGGGTGTCGCTTTCTCAAACTGCCCCCCATGTTGGGTTATCTGGTGGTGGGTGTGGTCATTGGCCCCAATGCCTTGGCCTTTGCGCAGAACTCTGAGGGCATTCGCCATTTGGCAGAGTTTGGTGTTGTGTTTCTCATGTTTGTGATTGGCCTCGAATTCAATTTGCCGAAATTGAAAGCCATGCGGCGTTTTGTGTTTGGCCTGGGTTTTTTCCAGGTGGTCCTGACCCTTTTTATCGTCACAAGCGTTTCTGTTTTCCTCAGTGTCATGGCCCCCACGCTTTGGGGCATGAGTTGGCAAACTGCTTTGACATTGGCTGGCGCCATGGCCATGAGCAGCACCGCCATTGTGATCAAGCTCATGTCGGACCGCTTAGAGCTTGACTCTGAGCATGGCAAACGCGTTTTGGGCGTGTTGCTGTTTCAAGATTTGGCCGTGGTCCCGTTGCTGGTGCTGATTCCAGCACTCAATGCCCCACCAGAACAATTGATGACTGCTTTGTTTTTTGCAGCGGCAAAAGCTGTTTTGTTGATCACCCTTTTGCTCACGGGTGGCCAGCGTGTCATGCGTTGGTGGTTGTTGCTGGTGGCACGCCGTCAAACGGAAGAGTTATTTGTATTGAATGTTTTATTGATCACGCTGGGGCTTGCATGGATCACTGAACTTGCAGGCCTAAGCTTGGCGCTAGGTGCCTTTGTGGCGGGCATGTTGATTTCAGAAACAGAATTCAAACACCGAGTTGAGACCGACATTAAACCTTTTCACGATGTTTTGCTCGGCTTGTTTTTTATCACAATTGGCATGATGCTAGATTGGCGCATCATTTGGGACCGTTGGGCATTTGTTTTATTTTTGGTCACTGTGCCGGTTGCCTTTAAGTTTGTCTTGATTGCAGCACTGACGCGCATGGGCGGTGCAACGGAAGGTATTTCTTTAAGGACAGGTCTGTATTTGGCTCAAGCTGGTGAGTTTGGATTTGTTTTACTCACCCTTGGCAATCAAAACAAATTAATTCCACCCGATTGGTTAAATCCTGTTCTGGCAAGCATGGTGCTCTCTATGATGGCCACCCCATTCATCATCATGCATGCCAATCAGTGGGTGATGAAATGGTCGGCCACTGATTGGCTGCAACAGTCACTTGAGATGACGCAGTTGGCCCAAAAAAGTATCAACACAAAGAAGCACGTCATCATTTGCGGCTATGGCCGATGTGGTCAAAATTTGGCCAAGCTTTTAAAGACTCAAAACATTTCATACATTGCATTAGATTTGGACCCCGATAGGGTCAATCGAGCGTTGTCACAAGGCGATCAAGTGGCTTATGGCGATGCGGCAAGACTGCAATCATTGATGGCTATCGGATTGGAGAGGGCCAGTGCGGTTGTCATTACATACTTGGACAATGCTTCCGCTTTTAAAGTATTGGCATTGGCGCAGGAACATGCGCCCCATGTGCCGGTAGTTGTCCGGACCCAAGATGACCATGACTTGGCCAAATTTCAAGCTGCTGGGGCTTCAGAAGTGGTCCCTGAGACCATTGAAGGCTCACTCATGTTGGCCACGCATGCGCTGGCATTGGTGGGTGTGCCCATGAAGCGCGTCATTCGAATGGTGCAGGCGCAACGCCTTCAGCGGTATGAGCTTTTGCGTGACTACGATCCTGGCGAAAAAGGCGAAGAAAAGTAGTTAAAAAATTTAGACAGGCTGCGCCTCAAGGATTGCAAACATCGCAGTTTTTGGCGGGCGCTACTTCTAGAAGCGGATGAACTTCAGAGAAGTTACAGTGCAAACAATTCCATTTTTCCGCCTTGGGAATGCGCGTCGGTGAATGACATATTTCACAAGGCGCACCTGTCAGCATTTCAGTCAAGCCGTAGCCCGGCAATTTGCAGTGTGGACAAAAGGACTGCAACAACGCAGAAAGCTTTTCTGCCGTGTTTTGAATGGTTTGCATTCTGCTCGGGTTCATGTGAGCACGCATATCGGTCTCTAGCCACACCGAGGGTGAAACTTTCAGCGCAGCATGAATTCGATGGGTCAATGCATTGGCGTCTTGGACACCTTTGGCAAAAAAACTGTCTTGTGGCGTGCCAATGATGAGGCCATGTGAAGGAAAACCAGCCTTCTGTGCAAAGCTCAAGGCATGATCGATTGAATTGATTTTTTCGGAAGAAAAATTGGTTTGGGACGAGCCAAAAATTGCATAAATGGCATGCTCATGCATTTGATCCCAAAGCGCCAGCACTTCTAAATTCCATGGCAGCAAATAGACTTGAGGGTGTGGGCCAAAAGAACCTTCGCTGCCCAGTCCATATCGACATTGCGTGAGCTCAGTGGCCAATTGT
>CALPYQ020000322.1 GCA_943327965.2 Singulisphaera sp. GP187 | reverse complement strand
TTGAACAGACGGTCGTCGATTTGACCACTGGCGGCCAAAATGCCCAATGCAATGGGCAGGTCAAAGCGCCCAGAGTCTTTGGGCAGGTCGGCAGGCGCCAAGTTGACCGTGATCCTTTGGTTGCTTGGAAACTCAAAACCCGAGTTTTGCAAAGCCGATCGAACACGCTCTCTGGCTTCTTTGACCTCTACATCGGCTAAACCGACCAAAGTGAAGCTGGGCAGACCATTGGCCAAGTGCACCTCAACGGTGACAGAAGGCGATTGAAGGCCTAGCAAAGCCCGACTTTGCACCAAAGACAACCGCATACAGACTCCTTGCACCATGACGGTGCAAAATTAAGCGTCCTTTTGGAACCTGTTTTGGAGGAAATGCAAAAGGTGTTGCGCCCATTGGAGCACCAATGCACTCATATTGAGTCATTTATGAGTGCTGACAACGACTTGCATTGATGCGGTGCAGCATTGGCATGCTAAATGCTAAGTATCCAAAGTCTAATTTTCATTAAACAGGAGCTATCTATGAAAAAAATCCTTACCCCCCTGATGTTGGCCTTGGCTTTCGCATCTGCCGGCACAGCAATGGCCCAAACAGCGCCCGCGGCGCCCGAGTCAAGCTTGTCATTCAATGTGGGCGGCGTGACTGAGTATCGCTACCGCGGTATTTCTCAAAGCCGTTTTGACCCTGCAGTGCAAGGTGGCGCTGACTATGCTGACAAGAGCGGCGCATACATTGGCATTTGGGGCTCAAGCATCAAGTGGATCAAGGACGCTGGCGGTGATTCCAACGCAGAAGTCGACATTTATGGTGGCTACAAATTCACAGTCGGTGACATTGGCTATGACGTGGGCTTCTTGCGCTACGAATACTCTGGCAACAAGTTGAACCCAAGCGCCAACACCAATGAAGTTTATGGCGCTGTGACCGTTGGCACCACAACCTTGAAATACTCACAGAGCACAGGCAACTTGTTCGGTTTTGCAAACAGCAAGGGCAGCAGCTACTTGGACATGACCGCCACGTTCGACTTGGGTGACGGCTACACATTTGCACCCCATTTGGGCTATCAAAAAGTGAAGGGTACTGACAATGCCAAGTATTCCTACACAGATTACGCACTGACCCTGACAAAAGATTTGGGTAACGGCCTCTCCGCCTCTGCCGCAATCATCGGTACTGATGCCGAAAAAGGCTCTTATGTTTATGGCACCAAGCAACTCGGCAAGTCCGGTTTGGTTGTCGGCCTCAAATACGCTTTCTAAATTTCCCCCAACACAAGGAGCCATCATGAAACTGGTGACCGCCATCATTAAACCGTTCAAGCTGGACGAAGTGCGTGAAGCACTTTCAGCCATCGGCGTACAGGGTATTACTGTGACTGAAGTGAAAGGCTTTGGCCGTCAAAAAGGTCACACGGAGTTGTATCGCGGTGCGGAATACGTGGTTGATTTCTTGCCCAAAGTCAAGATTGAAGCCGCTGTTGCATCCGATCAAGTGGAACGCGTGATCGAAGCCATCGAGTCTGGTGCACGCACCGGCAAGATTGGTGACGGCAAAGTGTTTGTGTATGACTTGGAACAAGTCATTCGCATTCGCACCGGTGAAACTGGGGCGGAAGCCCTTTGATGTCCCTGAAAGTGAGAACAAAATGAAAAAACTATTTGCCTCCCTCGCGTTGGGACTCTCCTTGTGTTTTGGTGGCGCAGCGTTTGCGCAAACAGCACCAGCCGCTGATGCTAAGGTGGAAGCCAAAGCGGAAGTCAAAGCCGATGCAACGGCACCCGCCACAGCGCCCGCTGCTGCGCCTGCCGCCGCTGAAGCTGCGCCTGTCCTTGTGCCTAACAAGGGCGATACCGCTTGGATGATGGTCGCCACCATCCTCGTCATCATGATGGTTGTTCCTGGCTTGGCACTGTTCTACGGCGGCTTGGTTCGCAGCAAGAACATGTTGTCTGTGCTGATGCAAGTCATGGTCACCTTCTCGTTGATCACCGTTTTGTGGTTCATCTATGGCTACAGTCTGGCGTTCACTGAAGGCAATGCCTTCATTGGCGGCCTTGACCGTTTGTTCATGAACGGCATCTGGGACAACGCAGCAGGCACCTTTGCCAATGCCGCCACCTTCAGCAAGGGTGTGGTCATTCCTGAAATCACGTTTGCTGGCTTCCAAGCCACATTTGCTGGCATCACTTGCGCACTGATCGTGGGTGCATTTGCAGAACGCATCAAGTTCTCTGCAGTCTTGCTCTTCATGACACTTTGGTTCACTTTCAGCTACTTGCCCATTGCACACATGGTCTGGTTCTGGATGGGTCCTGACGCTTACGCGACCAAAGAAGTGGTTGATGAGATGACTGGCAAAGCCGGTTTGATCTGGCAGTGGGGCGCGCTTGACTTTGCTGGCGGCACCGTTGTCCACATCAACGCCGCTGTGGCTGGTTTGGTCGGTGCCTTCATGATTGGCAAACGCATTGGTTATGGCCGCGAAGCCATGGCACCTCACTCTTTGACATTGACCATGGTCGGCGCATCCTTGTTGTGGGTGGGCTGGTTCGGATTCAACGCAGGTTCTGCTTTGGAAGCCAATGGTTTTGCAGCCCTTGCTTTTGTGAACACCTTGTTGGCAACGGCCGCTGCTGTGTTGGCATGGTGTGTGGGTGAAGCGCTCATGCGTGGCAAGGCTTCTATGCTGGGTGCTGCATCCGGTGCGGTGGCGGGTTTGGTTGCTATCACGCCAGCTGCCGGTAACGTCGGTATTGGCGGTGGCTTGGTGATTGGCATCGTTGCAGGCTTTGCATGTTTGTGGGGCGTTAACGGCCTCAAGAAAATGCTGGGCGCTGACGACTCCTTAGACGTCTTCGGTGTGCACGGTGTGGGCGGTATTGTGGGCGCCTTGTTGACGGGTGTGTTCAATTCGCCCGCCTTGGGTGGCCCTGGCTTTGTAGCCGACTGGGTGACTGTGACCATGGTGACAGCGGCCGATTACTCCATCGCTGCTCAAGTTTGGACACAAGCCAAAGCTGTGCTGTTGACCATCGTGTGGTCAGGCGTGGTGTCGGTGGTGGCTTTCAAACTGGTTGACTTGACTGTAGGTCTGCGTGTGAACGAAGAAGAAGAGCGCGAAGGCTTGGACATCAGCTCACACGGCGAAACGGCTTATCACAGTTAATTTTTAAGATTCTCCAAAGACTTTCCGAGAAGTTAGTCTCCAAGCTCACAGCCCGCTTCGGCGGGCTTGTTTTCGCCTGTCAAGAGACTGGCTGCATTGA
>CALPYQ020000321.1 GCA_943327965.2 Singulisphaera sp. GP187 | reverse complement strand
CCAAGCCGATTGTCCGGCATGGTCCATGCGGTAGGCCAACACACCGGGGACGGCCGCATCATCACGCAAGAGGGTGGGCACGCCTCTTGAAAAAACTTTGTTTTGTTTGCGCAGAGTCGATAGGCTTTTGTTGTAGGTGTAAAGCGGTGACTGCGGATTGAAATGGTCCACCCCACCCGAGGCATAACCCTTTGCAAACATGGCTGCGCGTTGTTCTTTGAAGCCTTGCTCAGTCCCGTAATACAAAGTGGGAATACCGGGCAGCGTCATGATCAGGGCCAAGCTTTGCCGCAACGCCACCTCATTGGCACCTTTGAGGAAACGATCGACATCGTGGTTGTCGATGAAGCTCAGCATGCGGTGCGGGTCGCTGTGCAGCTTCAGGGTGTTTTGAATGCGCGCCGCCAATTCTTGAGTGGGTCGGCCACGCGCCATCACATCGCCCACACTGCCATAGAGCGGGAAATTCAACATGCCTTGCATGACCGGCGCGCCTTTTGGATCCCGCACATACGATTCAATTTTTCGCATGTTTTGGGTCTCGCCCGCTTTGTCAATGCCAAAGCCTTCACCAAAGGTGAAGAAATCTTTTCGCCCAGTTTGTTGAGCCACTTTGCGAATGCCTGGGTGCTTGGCATCTTTGGCATACAGAAAGTCTTGCACGGCATCGGGCGGTACATAAAACGCGGTGTCTAAGCGAAATGCGTCAACGCCCACATGGCGAATCCAATAGGCATAACTTTCACGCAGGGCTTTTCTAACCAAAGGGCTTTCTGAATTCAAATCGTCCAAACCCGCCATTTGGAAATTGCGTTCTTGATGCGGGTCGTTGTAATCGCGGACATCGGGCGTCCAGTGATACACGCCCGCTTTGCGGTGCGCTGGATTGCGCGGATCGTTCAGGTTGAACGGTGCTTGAAGCGGTGCCTTCATGGGAGCAGATTGCGCGTTGGGCTCGTACCCGTTTGCGGGATCTTGGGCATTCCAATTTTTGTATCGGAAAAAATCGCCTGTGTGATTCAACACAATGTCTTGGACCAAATACATGCCACGTCGGTGCAGCGCGTCAGACAGCTGTTGGTAGTCTTTAAGCGTGCCGACGTGGGCGTCTACTTTGCTAAAGTCCGATGCCCAATAACCGTGATAGCCCCCGTAACTTCCGTTCCACCATTGGTTGGCCACGGGCGGCGTAATCCACACAGAAGTTGCGCCCAAGCCTTGGATGTAATCGAGGCGTTTTTTGACACCCAGCAAATCGCCGCCACTGTAGTGGGATTCTTTTTGCGGGTTGTAGAGACCCACGCCCTGGTCGTTGTTTCGCGGATTGCCATCCTCAAAACGGTCCGTCATGAGGAAATAAATGATCTGGTCGCGCCAATCTGGTGAGGGCACATGCAGCTTCAAATTGGGCGCGCTGTGAGCATGGGCGGCCAAGCCCAAGAGACTTGCAAAAGCAAGGCTTTGCAATGTAGCTTTACTACGCAAGTCAAAAATTAACATGGTGAAAAAACATCCACTGATGCGGTTGAACCGCTTATTTTGCTTGATTATTTTTGAATTTCTAGGATGATTGCGGCTTAAATTACAAAATGCAGGCGCCCTTCATTCTGTTTAAATTGCAAGTAGTTACATTACAAAAGGCTTTCTGAACCAAGCCCTGATGCCACCGCTAAAGACCCATGATTGCCTTTGACGCCCCCCGATTGATTGCCGACATTGGCGGTCTCTATGCCAGGTTTGCCCTTGAGACCAGTTACGGCGAGTTCAGCCAACAACGCAGCCTGCGTTGCGCTGACTTTCCAAGTTTTGAAGCGGCCATGGCAGCCTACCTTGGCAGCCTGAAGAACAGCCAAGTGGCACATGCGGCAGTGGCCATTGCCAACCCCGTTGATGGCGATCAAGTGCGCATGACGAACTACCACTGGCAGTTCTCCATCGAAGAAACCAGGGCCAACTTGGGCCTTGAAACCTTGGTGGTGGTCAATGACTTCACGTCTTTGGCCATGGCCTTGCCGCGCTTGTCGGCACAAGACTTTCATCAAGTGGGTGCGGGCCAGTCCGTTAAAAACAGTGTCATTGGTTTGTTGGGTTCTGGCTCCGGCCTGGGGGTTTCGGGCCTCATTCCTGCCGGGGACGGTTGGACCTCACTCGGTTCTGAAGGCGGTCACACCAGTTTTGCCCCTTCGGATGCACAAGAGACCGCAGTCTTGCAATACGCATGGCGTCATTTTGACCATGTGTCTTTTGAGCGCTTGTTGTCAGGACCGGGCTTGGAGCTGACTTACTTGGCCTTGGCAGAGCTCAACAAACAAAGCGTCAAGCCGCTGTCGGCCCCCGACATCACTCGGCTGGCTTTGGAGACGCAAGACGCTTTATGCGTCCAAACCCTCGAAGTTTTTTGCAATATGTTGGGCACTGCTGCCAGCAATTTGGCGGTCACCTTGGGTGCCACGGGCGGTATCTACATAGGTGGCAGCATCGTGCCAAGATTGGGTGCATTTTTTGACCAATCTGGCTTTAGAAAACGCTTTGAACAAAAGGGTCGGTTCAGCCATTACGTTGGCAATATTCCGACCTATGTGATCACGGCGCCCGAGGCCACCTTCTTGGGTGCTTCGGCCATTTTGGACACGCAATTGCGCGCCATGTCCAACTCGCCCGGCTCTGCCATCTTGACGCAAATCAGACGCTCGCGTGCCGATTTGTCACCCGCCGAGCAACGCGTTGCCGATTTGGTTTTGTCCAAGCCTCGCTCTGTTTTGAGCGACCCCATTCACGACATTGCTTTGGCCGCCCAAGTCAGTCAACCCACTGTCATTCGCTTTTGCAGATCGGTGGGCTGCAAAGGTTTGTCCGATTTCAAATTGCGCTTGGCATCTGGCCTCAGCATGTCTGTGCCCATTACCCATTCGCAAGTCACATTGGACGACTCCATGTTGGAGCTGGGCGCCAAAGTATTGGGCAATACCGCCAACGCCATTCTGCAACTGCGCAACGAACTACAAAGAGAGTCCATTGACCGGGCCATTGAGTTGGTGGCGGGCGCAGACCGGGTGGAGCTTTTTGCGGTAGGCAATTACGCCGCGGTGGCCAATGATGCGCAAACCAAGTTTTTGCGCTTGGGCTTGCCATGTGGCGCCCACACAGAACCACACCTGCAAGACCTTACCGCTGGCACCATTCAACCTGGTACCGTGGCCATCATCATTAGCAGTGGCGGCAAGTTGCCCGAGTTGATGGCATTGCAAGAAAAAATTCAATTGCGCGGTGCGGCTTTGATTGCCAT
>CALPYQ020000320.1 GCA_943327965.2 Singulisphaera sp. GP187 | reverse complement strand
GCCGTCGGCGGTTGCGTCATTGGTTTGCTTTTTGGCTTTAGTGCACAAAGGTCAAAATTCTGCGCTAGGGCTGCGGTGATTGAATGTTGCGAACGGCAATGGAGACAACGCTTTGCTGGTTGGATGCTGGCTTTTGCCACCGCTATCTTGATGGTACAAATTGCTACAAGCTCAGGATTTTTAAATCCCTCAAGTTCGCGCCATTTAGGTGCCCAGGGAAGTATCTCTGGCGCAGTCCTTGGCGGCTTGATGTTTGGTGTGGGCATGATCATGACTCGCGGCTGCGCAAGTCGATTAATTATTTTATCGGCCAATGGCAATTTACGAGCATTGATCTCTGGACTCGTATTTGCTGTGACTGTTCAAGCCACAATCTCTGGTGCTTTAGCGCCAACTCGACAATTCATCGCATCGTGGTGGGTTGTTGATGGTGGACCAGATCGAAATATGCTTGTCTTTTTGGGCACTACTTCATGGATGGGTTTGGCGGTAGGATTAATTTTTTTGGGTATTGCTATATGGCGATTCCGCGCCAGTGCGGGTGGTCCCAAGCCTTTTGTTGTGGGTAATGTCCTTGCAGGTGCATCCATTGCTTTGGGTTGGTTTTTTACCCAATGGGTTGCAAGTGCCTCCTTTGAGCCTATACCCGTACAGGGTTTGTCTTTCAGCAGTCCGTCTGCTGAATGGTTGAACCGAGTTCTGTTTACCGAAACAGCCCCCAAGTTTGGCTTCGATGCTGGATTGTTACCCGGCGTGTTCATTGGCTCTTTCATTGCTGCGGTCTTGTTTGGAGACTTTAAATTTGAAGGCTTTCAAACAGAAAATAAACTGGGTCATTACCTCAGTGGTGCTATTTTGATGGGGTTTGGTGCGGTCCTTGCCGGCGGTTGTACGGTTGGTGCGGGTATGTCTGGCGGTGTTGTTTTTTCAAATACGGCTTGGCTGACACTGTTGTCCATCATCGCGGGTTCGTCACTCACGTATCGATTTTTAAAATCCATTGGCGCGCCTACCTGAGGTGTCCTGAACTCTACCAAGTTACTTGCTTGATACAGGTCAATTGGCCAAGCTAAGCAACTGTTAGCATTCATATCAGTCTAAGCTGATATTGAAGGTTGCCTGTGAGTGTTTCATTGAACGAACTCGTTGAAATATACGGCGAAGGAACGGTCCTCGCTGTTGGCGGTGCTGTCATCGGACTTCTTTTTGGATTCTTTGCACAACGATCGAGGTTTTGTCTTCGAGCGGCTGTCATTGATTTTTGGCACGGTCAATTCAAAGACAAACTTTCAATTTGGTTGCTTGCTTTCTCGGCTGCTGTGATTGCAACTCAAGCTTTGGTATTGTGGGGCGGTTTAGATAGCAGTGCTGCTCGTCAAATTGCAGCGTGGGGCAGTTTGTCGGGCGCTATCGTTGGCGGACTTATGTTTGGCATAGGCATGATTTTGACGCGAGGCTGTGCCAGTCGCCTGCTCATTCTTTCTGCCAACGGTAACTTGCGAGCCTTACTTTCGGGTTTGATTTTCGCTGTAGTAGCGCAGTCAAGTTTGTCAGGTGCACTCATGCCTGCCAGGATTGCTGTCAGTGAGTGGGCGACCTTGGAGGGTGGCCCAGGCCGGGATTTGTTGGCCATGTCGGGCACGAGTCATGTGACTGGTTTGGTCATTGGCTTGTTGTCTTTCGCCGTTGCCATTTATTTTGTAAATCGCAGCGCAAGCAAACCCGTCATGGTTTGGGTGGGCGGTATTGGCACAGGCTTGTGTGTTGCTGCTGCTTGGGGCTTCACCCAATGGGTTGCCAAAAACTCGTTTGAGCCTATCCAAATTCAAGGTCTGACATTCAGCGGTCCATCGGCAGAATGGTTGATGCGGATTTTGCAATCACCCGCACCCAAAATTGGTTTTGAATTTGGATTGTTGCCAGGTGTTTTTTTGGGTTCCTTCTTAGGTGCCATGGCTGGCAAAGAGTTCAAGCTGGAAGGCTTCAAAGACGGTTACAGCATGCGTCGCTACATTGTGGGCGCTGTACTGATGGGCTTTGGTTCAATGTTGGCTGGGGGCTGTGCCATCGGCGCCGGTGTAACGGGTGGTGCCATCTTTGCCTTGACCGCATGGGTCACTCTGCTTGGCATGTGGGTGGGCGCCGGTTTAACCGATCGTTGGCTGGACTCACCAGCCAACGTGCGCTTGCCTTGAATGTTTACTTGCTGCTAAGGTATTCAGCAACCGCAGCCATTTCTAGGGGGGTCATCTTGACCACAATGGAATGCATCACGGCATTGTCATTGGTCCGTTCACGTGTGTTGAATTGCTTCAACTGTGTCTCTGTATAAATAGCGTATTGACCCGCAAGGCGGGGCAATGACACAGTGCCCTTTGCCTCTGCGCCATGACAACTGGCGCAAGCAGGCACGCCACTGAATTTGTTGCCATTGTGAAAAACGTATTTACCAACAGATGCCAGACCTGCGTCTTTGGGTTCCTCTGTTGGCACGCTTTGTTTTTCATAGAACTTGCCTACCGCTAACATTTCGTCGGGCGTTAACTTGGCCACCATGTCACGCATGGCTGTGCTTTTGCGGGCACCGCTTTTGAAATTCTCAAGTTGCTTGGCAATGTACTCGTGGTGTTGCCCGGCCAAGCGAGGAAAAACCTCGCTAGAAGATTCACCTGTGGCGCCATGGCAGAGGAAGCAGGAGCCAGAAATAATTTTCTTGGCTCTGGCTTCGTCTGCTTGTGCCCATGCTGATGAGCAAAAGCCGAGAGTTGTGAGCGCAGCCGCTAGAACTTTGATTAAAGATACAAACTTCATGTTGGTGTCTTAAGCCAAAGTGTCTGCCCAAATATTTCGGGCCCATGCCATGGCATAGCGGCCTTCCAGTTCGTTGGCAGCGCTAGAAACGCCACCTGATCCAGGTACCGTCAACATGGTTTTCTTGTCGGCGTCGTAAGTGTGAACACTGGCCACGTGTACCACGTCTTCAGAGCTGACAAAGCTGTAGCAAGTGTTGTTGTAAATGGGCTGCTTGTTGGGTTCTTTGCCAGTGAGCAAAGCCACAACCGCTGCTGCGCAGGTTTTGCCGTGTTGATTGGCCATATGGCCAGACTTAGGCATGGCAGGAGCAATTTGAATGGAGTCGCCCAACACGTGAACGTTCTTGGCAGCCTTAGATTCGAAAGTGAGGAAGTCCACTTCGCACCAGCGTTTGTTGGCTGTGGCCAAGCCAGATTTAACGGCAATGTCGCCGGCGCGCATGGGGGGAATGACATTCAAAACGCTGGCTTTGACGTCGTCATTGAATTC
>CALPYQ020000319.1 GCA_943327965.2 Singulisphaera sp. GP187 | reverse complement strand
GTAGACCAACCGGGCGTGATTTACGCAGCCGGTGGCGCAACCACCATTTGGGTTGATTTTCCGCAGCAGAAGGCAGTGAATTTGCCGGACGACATTAGGGCGATTGTGACGCCCTAGGCGGCTTATCTCGGCTGCTTATTTTTGTTTGGGAACTCTGCCCATGAGGTAAAACTCGGGGTTTGGCATCATGCTGCTAAAACTGGCCATGCGATTGGACAGACCAAAGAAGGCGGTGATGGCGGCAATGTCCCAAATGTCTTCGTCGTCTAAGCCTTGTGCGTGCAAAGGGGCAAAGTCTGCATCTTCTATTTGGTCGCTGTGTAGGCAAACTTTCATGGCGAAATCGAGCATTGCACGCTGCCTTGGTGAAATGTCAGCCTTGCGGTAGTTCACTGCAACCTGATCTGCCACCAAAGGTTTCTTTTCGTAGATTCGCAAAATAGCGCCATGGGCCACCACGCAATACAAGCAATTGTTGGCGGCGCTGGTGGTGGTCACAATCATTTCACGATCGCCCTTGGTCAGGTTGCTGGTCCGGCCCACCGACTCGGGCAGCATGAGGGCATCGTGGTACGCAAAAAATGCACGCCACTCAGCTGGCCGGCGGGCAAAAGCCAAAAAAACCTGAGGCACAAAGCCTGCTTTTTCTTGGACTTCCAAAATTTTGGTCCGAATGTCCTCGGGTAAATCTTTGATTTCAGGGGCTGGGTATCGAGGTGATTTGGTTGTTGTCGGCGTGGTCATGTCTTTCCTTGTCAGTTTTCTGATTCTATTCACCTATTACACTATTGGTTTTAAGACTTTCCCTCTTAGGAGCGCCCTGTGAACAAGATTTTCCCCTCTGCGGCCGAAGCGCTGAAAGGCGTTGTGGCAGATGGTCAATTGCTGGCTGTCGGTGGCTTTGGCCTCTGCGGTATTCCTGAAGCTTTGATCGACGCATTGCGCGATTCAGGCGTTAAAAACCTCACGGCCATTTCCAACAACGCGGGGGTGGATGGCTTTGGTTTGGGCAAGTTGCTTGAAACTCGCCAAATTAAAAAAATGATTTCTTCCTATGTAGGCGAAAACAAAGAGTTTGAGCGTCAATTTTTGGCGGGTGAACTCGAGTTGGAATTTACCCCGCAAGGCACCTTGGCTGAAAAGCTTCGTGCAGGCGGCGCGGGCATTCCTGCTTTCTTTACCAAAACCGGCGTGGGCACGGTGGTCGCAGACGGCAAAGAGTTGCGCGAATTTGATGGCGAAACCTACGTCATGGAACGCTCTTTGGTGCCCGATGTTTCTTTGGTCAAAGCTTGGCGTGCTGACAAATCTGGCAACCTGCAATTTCGTTTAACAGCGCGCAACTTCAATCCTGCTGTCGCGATGGCTGGCAAATTGTGCATTGTGGAAGTGGAAGAAATTGTCGAAACGGGCGACATGATTCCCGATCAAATTCATTTGCCCGGTATTTACGTTCACCGTTTGGTGCTCAACAAGCACCCCGAAAAACGCATTGAGAAACGTACCGTCACAGAGAAAGCAGGAGTCTAAGCATGAGCTGGAGTCAAGATCAAATGGCGGCACGCGCCGCACACGAATTGCAAGATGGCTTTTATGTGAACTTGGGCATTGGTATCCCCACCTTGGTGGCCAACCATGTGCCCAGCAACATTGAAGTGTGGCTGCAATCTGAAAACGGTATGTTGGGTATTGGCCCGTTTCCAACAGAAGACGAAGTCGATGCCGACCTGATCAATGCCGGCAAACAAACCGTCACCACCATCAAAGGCACTTCTATTTTTGGCAGCCACGACAGCTTCGCCATGATTCGGGGTGGCAAGATCAACTTGTCTATTTTGGGTGCCATGCAAGTCAGCGAAAAGGGCGACTTGGCCAACTGGATGATTCCAGGCAAGATGGTCAAAGGCATGGGCGGCGCCATGGACTTGGTGGCCGGCGTCAAGCGCGTCATCATTTTGATGGAACACGTGGCCAAGAAAAAAGACGGCACTGAAGATCTGAAAATCTTGCCACAGTGCACATTGCCTTTGACAGGCGTGGGCGTGGTTGACCGCATCATCACCGATTTGGCAGTGATGGATGTGGTGCCTGAAGGCTTGAAAGTGGTGGAGATGGCCCCCGGTGTGACGCCAGAATTGCTGCAAAACAAAACTGGCGTGAAGTTGATTTTTTAAATCACTTCAAAATATCGCCCATGCACAAGTACTTCATCTCGAGGTACTCGTCCATACCGTGGTGTGAACCTTCGCGGCCCAAGCCCGATTGCTTCACGCCACCAAAGGGCACATGTTCTGTGGCAATGATGCCGACATTGATGCCCACCATGCCGTATTCCAGACCTTCGCTGACGCGGAAAATTCGGCCTACATCGCGGCTGTAAAAATAGCTGGCCAAACCAAACTCGGTGTTGTTGGCGGCATCAATGGCTTCTTGTTCAGTTTTGAATTTAAAAACAGGCGCGAAGGGACCGAAGGTTTCTTCTTTGGCGCACAGCATGTCTGCAGTGGCATTGCCAATGACGGTGGGCTCAAAGAACTGACCGTTCAAGGCTTTACCGCCGGCCAACACCACACCGCCCTTGGCTTTGGCATCTTCAACATGGCGTGTTACTTTTTCTAAAGCAGCGGGCTCAATCAGCGGGCCTTGGACCACACCCTCTTCAAAACCATTGCCGACTTTGAGGGCCTTCACTTTGGCTGCAAACTTTTGCACAAAGCTGTCGTAAACAGACTCTTGAACATAGATGCGATTGGCGCACACACATGTTTGACCGGCATTGCGATACTTGCTGGCCATGGCGCCTTCAACGGCGCTGTCAATGTCTGCATCGTCAAACACAATGAAGGGCGCATTGCCACCCAATTCAAGGGAAAGCTTTTTGACGGTAGGCGCAGATTGCGCCATCAAAATTCGACCTACTTCGGTACTGCCAGTAAAGCTGATGTGGCGAACAATGTCGCTGGCACAGAAGACTTTGCCAGCGGCAATGCTGTTGTCTGAATCGGCAGTGAGCAAATTGATCACACCTGCTGGAATGCCGGCCCGAATGGCCAATTCACCAGCGGCCAAAGCAGTGAGTGGGGTGAGTTCAGCAGGCTTGATGACCACGGTGCATCCCGCGGCCAATGCCGGCGCAACTTTGCGCGTGATCATGGCCAATGGGAAATTCCAAGGGGTGATGGCAGCGCAAACACCAATGGGTTGCTTGATGACCATCAAGCGACGGGTGTTGTCAAACTGGGGCAGTGTTTCGCCATTCACGCGCTTGGCTTCTTCGGCATACCACTCTACAAAGCTGGCGCCG
>CALPYQ020000318.1 GCA_943327965.2 Singulisphaera sp. GP187 | reverse complement strand
TTAATTGGCGACTTTAGAAACTTTGGCCGCTTCGCCTGCCGCCACTGCGCCCGCAAAGGCTTCAATGATGGCGCGAATGGCTGTTTGCTTTAATTTGAGCGAGGCTTGATTGACCACCAAGCGGGAGCTGATGTCCATGATGCGCTCGACTTCAATGAGGTGATTCGCTTTGAGGGTGCTGCCCGTCGACACCAAGTCGACAATGGCATCGGCCAAGCCCGTCAGAGGCGCCAACTCCATGCTGCCGTAGAGTTTGATCAGGTCGACGTGCACGCCTTTTTGTGCAAAAAATTCTCGCGCAATGCTGGTGTACTTGGTGGCCACTTTCAAGCGAGAGCCAGAACGAACGGCCGAGGCGTAATCGTAATCGGCACGGACCGCGACACTCATGCGGCATTTGGCAATTTGCAAATCGAGCGGTTGATACAAGCCCTGGCCACCGTGCTCAATGAGGGTGTCTTTGCCCGTCACACCCAAGTCGGCACCACCATATTCAACATAAGTGGGCACATCGGTTGCGCGCACCAACACCACACGCACGCCGGCTTGGTTGGTGGGCAAGATGAGTTTGCGCGATGTTTCGGGATCTTCCAAAACCTCAATGCCTGCCGCTTTCAAAAGGGGCAGCGTCTCATCAAAAATCCGTCCTTTGGACAAGGCCAAGGTGATCATGTCAATTCCTGTGATTTCTTGTGTTCAATTCACAAATTTTATTTAACGCGTTCAATTTGCGCTCCGACTTTGCGCAGCTTGGCTTCCATGCGATCGTAGCCACGGTCGAGGTGATAGATCCGGTCAACGATGGTTTCGCCCTCTGCCACCAAGCCCGCAATGACCAAACTGGCTGAAGCGCGCAAGTCGGTGGCCATGACGGTGGCGCCCGAGAGTTGTTGAACACCTTGCACCACGGACACTTTGCCATCAATTTGAATGTTGGCACCCAAACGCACCAATTCGTTGACGTGCATGAATCGATTTTCAAAAATGGTTTCAGTGACTTTGCTGGTGCCCTCTGCAATGCAATTCAAGGCCATGAACTGCGCCTGCATGTCGGTTGGAAAACCGGGGTACTCGGTGGTTCTGAAACTTTGCGCTTTCATACGACCCGATGCCTTGACGCGCACAAAGCCAGAGCCCACCTCGATGCTTGCACCTGCTTCACGCAATTTGACAATGACGGCATCAAGGTGATCACCGCGGGCATTTTTCAAAATGACATCACCACCGGTGGCTGCCACTGCGCACAAAAATGTACCGGCTTCAATTCGGTCTGCCACGACGGCATGTTCACAGCCGTGCAGTTTTTCAACACCTTGGACATGAATGCGACTGGTGCCATGGCCTTCAATTTTGGCGCCCATGCGAATGAGCATTTCGGCCAAATCAGGAATTTCAGGCTCTTGGGCTGCATTCTCTAAAACAGTTTCGCCCTCGGCCAATGCCGCCGCCATTAAGAAATTTTCTGTGCCCGTGACTGTCACCATGTCGGTGGCAATGCGTGCGCCTTTGAGTCGTGTGCGGCCATGCGTCAAGCTGGCCACCATGTAACCGTGTTCCACATTGATTTGCGCACCCATGGCTTGCAAACCTTTGATGTGTTGATCGACCGGGCGAGAACCAATGGCACAACCACCCGGCAACGAGACCCTGGCTTGTCCGAATCGGGCCAACAAAGGGCCGAGCGCCAACACCGAGGCCCGCATGGTTTTCACCATTTCGTAGGGCGCTTCGGGTTTGTCCAAAGCACCTGCATTCAGGCGCACGGTACCGTCATCCTCATGCGTGCAACTAACACCCATGTTGCGAATGAGTTTGAGCATGGTGCTGACGTCTTGCAACTTGGGCACATTGCGAAGCACCACATCTTGGTCTGTGAGTAAAGCAGCACAAAGTTCAGGCAAGGCCGCATTCTTGGCACCTGAAATTTCTATCTCGCCATTCAATGAATGGCCACCACGAATAATGAGTTTGTCCATGTCTGTTAAATCTGTCGCACCAATTAGGCTTGGGCTTTGGCCCACTCAGCGGGCGTGAAAGTTTTCATCGACAAAGCATGAACTTCGTCGTTGTGCATTTTGTTGCCCAAAGTGGCGTACACCTTTTGGTGGCGACCAATGAGGCGAAGGCCTTCAAACTGGGCAGACACCACCACGGCTTGCCAATGGCGGCCATCGCCGCTCACTTCGAGGTGGTCGCACGGAAGGCCTGCGGCAATCATGGCTTGTATTTGTTCGGCTGTCATGGTGTGTCTTTACTTTCTAGTTTCAGCCTCTGATTTTGTAGCCTGACTTGAGCAATTGAATTGCCAAGGTACTGACGCCCAAAAACGCGACAGAGACCACCGCCAAGCTGAGCCACGGCGAAACATCGCTTTGGCCAAAAAAACCATATCTAAAACCATCAATCATGTAAAAGAAGGGATTCAAGTGACTTAGTTTTTGCCAAAAAATAGGCAAGGAATGAATGGAATAAAACACGCCCGACAAAAATGTCATGGGCATGATGACAAAACTTTGGAAGGCTGCCATTTGATCAAATTTTTCTGACCATAAGCCAGCGACCAATCCCAATGCGCCCAACAAACCGGCGCACAAAATGGCAAATACCAAAATCCACAAGGGCGCTTGGTATTGAAGCGGTGCAAACCAAACCGTGACCGCGAATACACCAAAGCCTACGGCCAAACCACGCAACATGGACGAGCCCACGTAAGCAATGAACCAGTGCCAGTGCGACAAGGGCGTAAGCAGCAAGAAGACCAAATTGCCCATGATCTTGCTTTGCACCAAGCTAGACGAGCTGTTGGCAAACGCATTTTGTAAGACACTCATCATGATGAGGCCGGGCAACAAAAAGGCGGTGTAAGGGACTGCGTCGTAAACCTTGACGTGGTCTTCAAGCACATGACCAAAAATCATCATGTACAGCACCGACGTTAGAACGGGTGCCGCAATGGTTTGAAATGCCACCTTCCAAAAGCGCAGCACTTCCTTGTAAAACAGCATGCGCCATCCGCTCATGATTTGCCCTCGGCCATCACATCCAAAAACACGTCTTCCAAATCGGCTTTGCGAATTTCAATGTCTTCGGCGATTAGCCCCGCCTGTCGAACTGCGGCCAAATAGGTTTCAATTTCCAAAGCATCGTTGGCTGGAAACTGAACGATGCGGCCCGTGATACGGGCTTTCGCAGCCAACTCGGGGGGCAACTGGCCATCCAACTTAAATCGAAGCACATTGCTAGAGGCCGATTTGAGCAATTCTGATGTACTGGCCAGTGCCAAAACCCGGCCTTGCTTGAGCATGGCCAAGC
>CALPYQ020000317.1 GCA_943327965.2 Singulisphaera sp. GP187 | reverse complement strand
GCTTGACGCTCATGACGGCCCTGATTGCCGTGCCTCTCAATTTGGTGTTTGGTGTTGCTGCGGCTTGGTGCATTGCCAAATATGAGTTCAGAGGCAAATCTGTACTGACAACCTTGGTGGACTTGCCCTTCTCGGTCTCTCCTGTGGTAGCCGGTTTGGTTTATGTGCTGATGTTTGGCGCGCAGGGCTGGTTTGGTCCTTGGCTTCAAGCACACGACATCAAAATCATTTTTGCAGTGCCAGGCATTGTGTTAGCCACCGTGTTTGTCACGTTTCCCTTTATTGCACGTGAGCTGATTCCCCTCATGCAAGCGCAGGGCAACGAAGAAGAGCAAGCCGCCATTGTGTTGGGTGCTACAGGGTGGCAAACCTTTTGGTATGTCACGCTGCCCAACATCAAATGGGGTTTGATTTACGGCGTTATTTTGTGCAATGCACGTGCCATGGGAGAGTTTGGCGCTGTGTCGGTGGTGTCGGGTCACATTCGCGGCCAGACCAACACCATGCCCTTGCACGTTGAAATTTTGTACAACGAGTATCAATCGGTGGCCGCTTTTGCGGTGGCGTCTTTGTTGGCTTTGCTGGCGCTGGTGACTTTGGTGATCAAGTCTGTGGCCGAGTGGCGTCAAGAGCGCGAGATGAAAGCCATTCTCGATTTGCCGCCAGAAAATATTTCGACAGCTGTCCCTACCCTGTCCATGAAAGCTTCATCATGAGCATTGAAATTAGAAACGTTCACAAACAGTTTGGCGACTTCCATGCGTTGCGCGATGTCAGCCTTGACATTGACTCTGGCGAGTTGGTGGCCTTGCTGGGTCCCTCAGGTTGCGGCAAGACCACTTTGCTGCGCATCATTGCAGGCTTAGAAACAGCCGACACCGGCACCATTGCATTCAGTGGTGAAGATACCACTCACGTCCACGTACGCGAGCGTCAAGTTGGCTTTGTATTTCAGCACTATGCGCTGTTCCGCCACATGACCGTGTTCGAAAACGTCGCCTTTGGTTTGCGCATGAAACCCCGCAATGTGCGTCCACCAGAAGCGGTCATCAAGCAAAAGGTGCACGACCTCTTGAGCTTGGTGCAACTCGATTGGTTGGCCGATCGCTATCCCTCCCAACTCTCGGGCGGTCAACGTCAGCGCATTGCTTTGGCGCGTGCTTTGGCGGTTGAACCTAAAGTGTTGTTGCTCGATGAACCCTTTGGTGCGCTCGATGCCAAAGTGCGCAAAGAGTTGCGTCGCTGGTTACGCCGCTTGCACGACGACTTGCATGTCACCAGCATTTTTGTCACGCACGATCAAGAAGAGGCTTTGGAAGTGGCCGACCGCGTGGTGCTGATGAACAGCGGCCGCGTCGAGCAAATTGGTTCACCGCAAGAAGTGTGGGACCATCCTGCCAGCCCTTTCGTGTATGGCTTCTTGGGAGATGTCAATCTGTTCCATGGCCGTGCGCATGAAGGCGAAATGCGAATTGGTGGCGACGCTGTCAGCCTGAACAGTCCTGAGCACCAACACGTGCAAGACAGCAAAGCCTTTGCGTATGTTCGCCCACACGACATTGAAGTGAAACGTTACAGCACGGGCGATGTTGGCATCAAAGCCAAGCTGACGCGTGCCATTGTGGTGGGGCCAATTGCACGCTTAGAGTTTGAGCCAGTTGACCACCACGAATTTGCCAAAGACACGGTCATTGAAGCTCAGTTATCATCGCATGTGTTTGCTGAACAGCAGTACAAAGAGGGCGAGACTTTGGTGTTAACGCCCCGTAAAGCGCGCATATTTGTTGAAAGCTAAGCCATGAAATTGACGACGGTTTGTTTATTACTCATCACATGCTTGTCTTTGCAAGGCTGTGCCGTTGTGGCGGTTGCTGATGCGGTGGCATCAACCGTCATTTATACCGGCAAAACAGTCATCAATGTGGTTGACGCTGTCACGCCCGACATCGTCAACAAAAAGAAAAAAGATTAAATCCCAAGCCAGCCGTTGGTGCGGGCAAAGTGCAAGGCCTGTGTGCGGCTGTTGACGCCCAGTCTACGGAACAAGCGCCAGAAGTGAACCTTGACGGTGTGCTCGCTGATGGTCAATTTGTCGGCAATGTCTTTGTTGCTCAAACCCTGATCCAACATCAAAATCAATTGTTTCTGACGCTTTGACAATTTGGTGGGTGCGCTGGTGCCGCCTTCTGACATTTCGTCTTTGGGCGTAGGTAAAAAGGTACGCAGGCCTTCAATGATGGTGTTGGGCGGGCTGGCTTTTTCTAAGAACAAATTGGCACCAGCTTCCAAACAAGCGGCCTCACATTCGCTGGCTTCAGAGCCCGTCACCACCACCAAGGGCACATCTGGAAATTTTGCTTTAACCGCATGCACGCCAGACAAGCCCAATGTGTCGGGCAGTTTCAAATCTAGACAAAACAGTTCAGGGGGACCTTGTCGCTCAACTGTCGATTCCAAGCTGTTGAGTTTGGCAACCGAAACCACTTTCAAACCCGGGCGAACCCGTTGTACCAACATGGTGAGGGCGTCGCGCATCAGGGGGTGGTCGTCAATGACGTAAACGGTCATGGTGTGCTCAAGAATGAAACTTAAAGTATGAGAGTATCAGCAAAGTCTGCAACAAATCAAGCAACTTTTGTGAAAATTGTTAACTTCTATTGATTTAAGCCTTTGATTTGGTTTTTTCAGCCAATTCGGCTTTGAGCGCTGCCAAGGCTGCCGACACCTCAGCCTCTGTAAAGCCCTCACCCAAGCTAATTTGGCCACCCAACGCGGTCAGTACGTTGGCGTCGTTTTGTTGCAACTGACCAATGATCAAACCAGCCTCTTTGGGCGATGCAAATCCGAGGCTTTGCAACAAAACCCGTCCCTGTGGATCAACCAATTTGAAATAAAACTGGCCGTCTTTCTCGCGATATTGCTTGAAGGAGGGCGCAGCAGTTCGTCCGGTTTTGTTTGCAGAACTAGCGCTCGCCTTGCCTTGACTGGCCAAGGCCCTTAGGCCGACAGCATGGCGCAACTCTTGAATGAAGGGTGTTGCCAATTCACGTGCTTTGGCAGCACCTTTGAGCAAAATGGCATCCACTTTGGCTGGGTTGTTGATGAGCTCTTCGTATTGCGCGCGCATGGGCGCTACTTCTTGGTCAATGCGTTCAAACAGCATTTGCTTGGCATCGCCCCAACCAATGCCATCGGCATAGGCTTTGGCCAAAGCTTTAGTTTCTTCAGCGCTGGCAAAGGCTTGGTAAATTTGAAACAGCGCAGAACCTTCGGTGTCTTTAGGCTCACCGGGAGCCCGCGAATCTGTGACGATG
>CALPYQ020000316.1 GCA_943327965.2 Singulisphaera sp. GP187 | reverse complement strand
GGCGCAGGCAAAACAACCTGCTTCAACTTGCTCACCACTTTTTTGAAGCCGACTGCCGGAACCATACTTTTCAATGGCCGTCACATTGAAAAAAGTAACCCTGCAGCAGTGGCCAATATGGGATTGGTTCGGTCATTTCAAATTTCGGCGGTTTTTTCGCAGTTGACCGTTCTGGAGAATGTCCGTGTTGCCCTCCAGCGCCAAACGGAATGGCACTACACCTTTTGGCGGAGCCATCAAGTGTTGGACAGCCTGAATCAAAAGGCATTGGCGCTCATTGGCATGGTGGGTCTCGACAAATGGGCCAATGTCAATGCCGGTGAACTTTCCTATGGTCGCAAGCGTGTTTTAGAGTTGATCACCACCATTGCATTAGAGCCTGAACTTATTTTGTTGGACGAACCGATGGCGGGATTGGGACATGAAGACATCGGCCCTGTCATGCAACTAATCAGGCAGGTGGCCAAAGGTCGAACAGTCTTAATGGTCGAACACAATATGAAAGTTATTTCTGAGTTGTGCGATCGTGTGACGGTGTTGCAATCTGGCGAGGTCTTGGCTGAGGGGTCTTATGACGAAGTCTCGCGCAACCCCTTGGTCATGACCGCTTACATGGGAGGTGGTCATGCTTGAAGCATCTTCCAATCTTGTGGTCAATGTTCAAGCATTGACTGGTTTTTATGGCGAAACACAGGCGCTCCACAACATCAGTTTGCAAGTTCATGAGGGCGAAATTGTTTGTCTATTAGGCCGCAATGGGGCAGGTAAAACCACCACACTCCGAGCGATCATGGGCTTGTTGTCGCGACGTGATGGTCAAATTCAAATTCATGGTGTTTCTACCGAAGGCATGCCGCCAGAGGCAATTGCGCATTTGGGGGTTGCCTATTGTCCTGAAGAGCGCGGTATTTTTGCCAGTTTGAGTACCGAAGAAAATTTGTCACTCCCTCCCATCCTCAAACCGGGTGGCTTGTCGATTGAGGAAATTTACGAGCTGTTCCCTAACTTGTTGTCTAGGCGTAAAAGTCAGGGAACCAAACTTTCTGGGGGCGAGCAGCAAATGTTGGCCATTGCCCGTATTTTGCGAACGGGCGCCAAGTTGTTGTTGCTGGACGAATGCACAGAAGGTTTAGCGCCAGTCATTGTTGAGCGCATTGGTCAGGTCATCAGCTTACTCAAAAGCCGCGGCTTTACGGTGCTCATGGTTGAGCAAAACTTCAGGTTTGCATCGCGCTATGCCGATCGCTTTTATGTGATCGAAGAGGGTCAAGTGGTGGAAACATTCCATCAACAGGACATTGCATCCAATCGCGAACGCATTGAGAAACTTCTTGGTTTATGAATTGGCTGAACGCTTTATCTTTGGATTAAGAACATGGACACTATTTTGGGCGTACCCACTTCAGCCTTGTTTGGTCAAGTATTTCTCGGCTTGATCAATGGCTCCTTTTATGCCTTGATGAGCTTGGGCTTGGCCATCATTTTTGGTCTTTTGCATGTCGTCAATTTTGCACATGGCGTGCAGTACATGTTGGGGGCATTGACAGCCTGGTTTTTGCTAGACACATGGGGCGTCAGTTATTGGTGGTCCTTGTTACTGGCCCCCATCATTGTTGGCTTATCGGGCCTCTTCATTGAGCGTTTTTTCTTAAGGCACTTGTATCACTTAGATCATGTTTATGCATTGCTTTTAACGGTCGGCATGGGTATTTTGATGGAAGGCTTGGTCAAGTACAAATTTGGTATTGGTGGCCAGCCTTACCCCAATCCCTTGTTGGGTGGTGTTGATTTGAAGCTTACTTTTGTGCCCTTGTACCGACTCTGGGTCATCGTGGTGGCTTTGATAGCTTGCTTAGGCACTTGGTATTTCATTGACCGTACCAAGCTTGGTTCTTATTTGCGTGCGGCCAATGAAAATCCTAACTTGGTTCGCACCTTTGGCATCAATGTGCCGCGCATGCTGATGCTGACTTACGCATTTGCTGTTGCCTTGGCTGGTTTTAGTGGTGTGATGGCTGCACCCATTTACCAAGTGAGCCCCTTCATGGGCAATAACCTCATCATTGTCGTATTCGCGGTGGTGGTCATTGGTGGGATGGGCTCCATTCTGGGCTCGATCGTGACCGGATTTGGCTTGGGTGTTATTGAAGGCTTGACCAAGGTGTTCTATCCCGAAGGTGCCAGCGTGGTTATCTTTGTCGTCATGATTGTCATGCTGGCTGTTCGTCCTAATGGTCTCTTTGGTCGTAGCCAGTGAAAGGTTCCTCGATGTCTTCTCTGACTTACAAACGATTTTTATGGCTGGTGGTCGGTGCTGCTTTCTTGGTAGCACCCTTTGTGGCCTATCCCTTGTTCATCATCAAAATGTTGTGCGTTGCTTTGTTGGCCGCGTCTGTCAATTTTCTGGTGGGGTATGCCGGTTTGTTGTCCTTTGGACATGCCATGTTTTTTGGCTCTGCTGGCTACATAGCGGGCTATGTTTTTAAAACTTGGACAGGTGAGGGACTGATTGGCGTACTGGCAGGTGTCGGGGTGTCAGCTTTGCTTGGGCTTTTTACAGGCATGCTAGCGATTCGCCGACAGGGTGTTTACTTTTCAATGATTACCTTGGCTTTTGCGCAGGTCGTTTATTTTCTGGCTTTGCGCTTACCCTTTACAGGCGGCGAAGATGGCTTGCAAAATGTTCCGCGTCCAGTGTTCTTGGGCTTCATTGACACCACAGACAATCAAACACTTTACTACGTTACATTGGCGCTAATAGGGCTTGGTTTTTGGTGTATTTGGCGCATTGTTTATTCGCCGTTTGGTCAGGTATTGACCGCCATTCGTGACAATGAACCACGCGCTATTTCTCTAGGTTATCAAGTCAATCGATACAAACTGATTGCATTTATTTTGTCTGCTTCGCTTGCTGGTTTGGCTGGCAGTGTCAAAGTCATGGCTTTTGGTTTGGCATCTTTGACGGATGTTGGTTGGGGTACTTCGGGTGACGCGCTTCTAATTTGCATTGTGGGTGGCATGCAAACTCTCTGGGGCCCCTTGGTCGGTGCTATTTTGATTGTTGCTTTAGAGCACTTGATGGTGTCATCACCCGAGATGATTCAGATTGTTCAAGGCTTGGTGTTTGTGGCTGTGGTGATGCTCTTTAGAAAAGGCATTGTGGGCCAATGGTTGGTTTGGTGGCGCGCCCGTCAAGCCAAGGACAACGCAACTTAATCTGAACTTTTTGATGTTAAGGGAGCATTTCTATGGCAAATTTATTGACCGGAAAAATTGCATTGGTGACGGGTGCAGGCAGCGGCATCGGTCAGGCGATCTCAGT
>CALPYQ020000315.1 GCA_943327965.2 Singulisphaera sp. GP187 | reverse complement strand
CGCGTTAAGGATGGCGTTGATGATTTGGTGTTGACACTGCCTGGCTACACACCCGGTCGTTTCCCAATCATGGAAGCGCTTGAGTTGCCTTTCATGACCAACACCGCTGAAGCCGCTTCTGCTGCAGCCTGGGATTTTTACAGCAAGTACGCTACCAAAGAATTTACAGGCACCAAAATTTTGGCTACTTGGGTTCATGACGAAGGCTTTGTCAGCACCTCTGCCAAACCCATTCGCAACATGAATGACTTCAAGGGTTTGAAAATTCGCGCGGCCAGCCGCCAGTCTTCCAAGTTGTTGGCCAGGTTGGGTGCAACACCCGTAGGCATGCCAATTCCACCCGTAGCCGATGCCATGACCAAAGGCACCATCGATGGCTTCATGACTGCCTGGGAAATTATTCCAGCTTTCAAATTGCACGAGGTCAGCAAATATCACACCGAAATTGAACAGAGCCGCCCCTCCATGTTCACAGCCGGTTTTGTCATGGCCATGAACCAAGCCAAGTACGACAGTCTGCCTGCCGATCTGAAAAGTGTGATCGACAAACACAGTGGCGCCGCTTTGTCACGCACCATTGGACGTTACTGGGATGAAGCCACAGTGCCCGGTCGCAATGCGGCTATTGCACGTGGCAACGTCTTCAACAAAATTGATGCTGCAGAAACCGATCGTTGGATTCAGGCTTCTGCCCCTCTGTATGAAGAGTGGGTGGCTGACATGGACAAACGCGGTTTGCCAGGCAAGCAAATGTTGCAGGATGCCAAGGACTTGATTAAGAAATACACCAAGTGATCTTGGCTCTGCCCCTCATTTTTTGAGGGGCAGACCTGCTCTTTGATATTGGACCGTTCATGAATTTTTCGACGTTGCTCATGGCCCCTTTGTGCCGTGCTTTTGGGGTGGTGGGTGCAGCGGTGGCACTGCTCACAGGTTTGTTAACCACTTTGAGCGTCATCATGCGGGCTGGTTGGTCGCAGCCCATTCCAGGTGATGTCGAAATGACGCAAATGGGGATTGCTTTTGCCATCTCCCTTTGTTTGCCTTTTTGCCAGTTGCAAAAGGCCAACATCATTGTGGATTTTTTCACGCAATCTACAAGCAACAAGACAAGACAATCACTGGATGCCATGGGCAACTTGTTGTTGATTGTTTTGTATTGGCTTTTAGCTTGGCGAACCAGCGTCGGCGCCATGTCGGTTCGTGAAGCGGGTGAAACCACCATGATTATCAGTTTGCCAATGTGGTGGGCGTATGCTTGTTTGGCACCTGGTTTGGCTTTGGCTGGATGGGTGGCTTTGGTACAGGCCTTGTCTGGTTGGTCTACTCGTGGACAAGAGGTGCAAGCATGATTTCATGGGCCCCTCAAATTGGTTTGGCCATGTTTGTGGTCATGATTTTGCTCATGGCTTTGCGTGTGCCTATCACGGTGGCCATGTTCATTCCAGGCTTGGTCGGTTATTGGTTAATGACCGATAGCAACACCACCCTCAATTTCCTCAAGGGCAGCGCCGTAGCCCGATTGACGGTCTACGAATTGAGTGTGATCCCCTTGTTTTTACTGATGGGGCAATTTGCCACACAAGGTGGTTTGAGTCGAGATTTATTCAAAGCGGCTGCTGCATTGGTTGGCCACGTGCGGGGTGGCTTGGCCATGGCGTCAGTACTTTCTGCTGGCGCATTTGGTGCGGTTTGTGGGTCGTCTGTCGCCACATCGGCCACCATCACGCAAGTGGCGTATCCTGAAATGCGTCGACACGGTTACAAGGGTCGTTTGTCAACGGCTTCATTGGCAGCAGGTGGTACGTTGGGTATTTTGATTCCCCCATCAGTACCTCTGGTGGTTTATGCCATTTTGACGGAACAGAACATTGCCAAGTTGTTTGCTGCGGCTTTAATTCCGGGCATTCTGGCCATGACTGGTTATCTCTTGGTGATTTTTCTGTATGCCAGAGCCCGACCCGATATGGCGCCACTAAGTCCATCACTCCCTTTTTCAGAAAAATGGTCTGCATTGATTGCCATCTGGCCCATTGTTGGCGTCTTTCTGATTGTTTTTGGGGGCATTTACGGCGGCGTATTCTCGCCCACCGAGGGCGCTGGTGTGGGTGCTGTGCTGACCATGTTGTTAGGGTTCGTCAAAAAAGAACTAAAGCTCTCGGGCATGCAAGCTGCGTTGTTGAGTACCGCAGAAACCACGGCCATGGTGTTTTTGATCTTTCTTGGCGCAGACATGATGAACGCCACATTGGCACTCACGGAGATGCCCAAAATGGTGGCCGCATGGGTGTCTGGTTTGCCCGTGTCTCCTTTGGGTATCGTCACTGCCGTTTTGATTTTGTACATTCTGTTGGGCTGTGTGATGGACGAGTTGTCCATGTTGTTGTTGACCATTCCCGTCATTTTTCCGGCGGTCATGGCGCTTGATTTATGGGGCTTGTCTTACGAGCTCAAAGCCTTGTGGTTTGGAATATTGGTTTTGATGACAGTCAGTTTTGGATTGATTGCGCCGCCGGTTGGCTTGAATGTGTATGTGGTCAACAACCTGGCCCGTGATGTGCCAATGTCAGAAACCTACAAAGGACTGATGCCATTCCTCGTCTGGGACATCATTCGAATGGGTATCTTGTTGTTTGTGCCTGCGCTAAGTTTGTGGATGGTGGGCGTCTTATTCACGCGCTAATTTTTGTCTTATAGCCGTAGGTTTGTGAAATGACAAATACCCTTGGCGCATAAATGCAAAAATAAAAAAAGGGTAAAGGGGGGTGCAAAGGAGTTGATTCATAAAATTTTTGAATGAACTCTCATGCTCTGAACCCAACCCATGCTGGCGCGTTATTGAATGGCAATTCAGCTTGCCCTCTCTGCGGTGAACGGTCTTCTCAAATTATTGCCAACAAAGACGGCAAAACCAGTGAGCCTTTGATTACTGTCTCGTGCAGCCAATGCGGTTTGGGTCGCATTGATCCATTGCCTTCAGATCAGGCCTTGGCAGATTGGTATGCCAAGCAGTATCGGCAGGCCTACAAATCTGCCGTACAACCCGCCTTGCGCCATGTTCTGCGTGCAGGACGAAATGCCCTCTGGCGTTGGCAATGGTTGCGTCAAAACAGCACGGGACTTGAACCTGACACAAATAGTCAACCCAAACGGAGTTTGGACATTGGCTCTAGCAGTGGCGAGTTCGTGTACCTGTTGCATCGATTGGGTTTTGAGGCCAAGGGCATCGAGCCTCATGAAGGCTATGCCACTTATGCTCGAAACCTGTTGGGCATTGATATCAACAACGGGACCTTGCAACATTGTTTGTCCAGCGAACAGCCCAGTTCATTGGACCTG
>CALPYQ020000314.1 GCA_943327965.2 Singulisphaera sp. GP187 | reverse complement strand
CGCAGATGCCGTTTGGGGGTGTAAAGGGCAGCGGCTATGGCCGATTTGGCGGCAAGGCTGGCATTAACGAATTTACAGAACTGCGCTGGATTACCATTCAAACCGCACCGCGTCAGTATCCGTTTTAAAAAATAATTGGGGTCAGATCAACATTAATTTCCAATGGATGGGATGAGTTGGGAAGGGGGGCTGAACGATTTCTGGTACGCCAGTATGAGGAAGCCCCCCTTCCCAACTTATCCCATTCATTGACCAAATTAATGTTGATCTGACCCCAATTATTCAACGACCAAGATTTGATCAAACAGTGCCTTGGCGCGAGTGCGCATTTCTTCTGAGGCCAGTTTGAGTTGGCTGCGGAGTAAGCGCTGGGCGTGTTTATCTAGTGCGGTGTCTAAATCGTTGTCGCCAAACAGCCACTCAAACAACAAAGCCCAACTTGTGGCGCTGTCTTTTGTAAGCTTGGTCAGATCAATAATGACCTGCGCATAGTTTTGTGGAAGCTTAAGCTTCAAAGTATGTTGCAGTGCAATACGGAACGAGGTGGCCTGCATCGACGCCGCGTTGAGGGCTTTGGCTATGTCATCCATGCTGGCATCGGGCACGACGGCTTGCATTGGGTTGCTTGTTGAAGCCTGTGATGTTGTATTGGCAGTCGCTCTTTTATCTTTTTGTGCACTGGGCGAGCTATGTAGTGTTTGATCACCCGGGTCCGACTGTTTGCGCAAAAATGCAGGAATTTCAATGTTGTCCATTCCCGCTGATGCCATGCCGTCAACTTTGGCTGCGCTGTGTGTGCGGTTGGTTCGCCACACGCTGGGGGTGTTGAGGCGACCATAGTCCCCGCCCAAAGCAGGCGAGTCTAAAGAGGAAGACATGCACATCATGACACTGCTCCTTTCAACTCGAAGAATGCCATGGCCGGCCCAACCAGCCGCCTGCATCTGCGCTACTTGTTGCAATTTTGGGAGTCCAACGGCTTTGGCGCCTTCTGCACGCTCATGGACCAAAAAGAAATTGGTGTGTGGCGTAACCAGCTGATATTGAACAGCCAAAGATTTGGCCAGTTGGGTATCGGCCTTGCTTTCAGTAAATTCTGCAATTTGTGCGGCTGCGCACAGGCGGGCTACGATGCCTTCTGTGTCCCAAGTAATTTGCGTTGGCTTGGCGCTGCAAACTTCTTTTTCTTTTTCATTGATCCAAGTTTTACAAACCAAGACAGGTGGCTTTTCTGTTTTGGCGGGCAACCTGGCATACAAGTGAACGGTTTCACCGTCAATCAATTGAGAGGGCAGGGTACTGGCCCATTGGTGTTCTTTGTTCTTTTCTTCCGCAGCGTTCCATTGAATGGCAAACCTTACTTCTTGAGCGCTGCGCATTCTTGTGAGCATTCGGTCCACGGCGCTGCGCATGTCTTCGTTGGGGGTTACAAATTGGCTAGAGCCACCCGAGTTCTTGGCCAATTCGCGAAGCAAACTCTCTGCAGGGGAGCTGCCCACACCAATGGTGTAAATACGGTGGCCACTGATGCGTGCTGAAGCAAGGATGGTTTCAATGTTCCAAACTTCACCATCTGTGATGAGCAAAACATCTGCAGGGGCGGAGTCGTCAGAGTTCTTGCGCGCACTGACATTGGCATTCATATTGAACACATTGGTTAAGGCGCTGTGGAGTTCAGTGCCACCCAAATCTGCATCGATTTGGTCGATGGTGCTCAGCAAACTGTGAATGCTTTCGCTGTGGGCCATGGTCATTTTGGGCGTTACGCGGTCTATGCTGCTGCCAAAGCGCGTGAAGGCAAAGCTGTCGTCTTCATGAAGTTGTTTGAACAAGTGCTTTAGGGCAATGCGTGCTTGCATCATGCTGTTGCCAGCCATGGAACCTGAGCAATCTAGGAGCACTTTGAGCCTAAGTGCGCTAGGTTTTGCTTTGGGCAACTTGGGGCAAAAGCTGGTGATGATGGCGGTGGTGTTGCTGCCTTCTGCATCGGGGCCGGCTATGCAAAAGGATTCACCTGCAACATCTTCAATGAGAAGCACAAAGTCGCGGTCTAGGAAAGCTTGCTTGCCCAACTGCACATTGACGCCATCAAAACTTTTGGTGGTTTTAATGGGGTGGGTGGGGCTGCTAATGAGACCTTTTGCGGGGGTGCCTTTAATGTCCAAAGTCATGAAGAAACCATATTCCACCAGACCATCAGACTGCGCGGTTTGGTGGGCTTGAAGGCCGCCTTGCTGATGTTGATCGCCATAGCGAGGCGCAATGGTGGTGGGCACGCTAAGCCTAATGCGGTCGGCTTCAAAGTTTAGAAGCTGTGCGTATTCAATTTCAATGACGGCAGTTTCGCCATGCATTAAGTTGCCAAGGTTTGCGGTGTAAAGACCACGGCCAGAACGTTCAACCATGATGGGGGAATCGCCGTTGTCGATGGCTTCTTCGTATTGTTTGACGGCTTGCTTTTTTTCAATCACTGTGCCGTTCAGGCGTTTGCCGTTTATTTCTACGGCCAGGTTAAGCAATGTGGCGCCCCATGCCAATGGAAAGGTGTAGACGCTTTCTAATGTGTCGTTTGAATTGTTGGTGTAGGTTTGCCTGGTTTTCATGCGCAGTAGCAGGCCATCCAATTTGCCATGGACATGTACCGATTTCATGGCAACTTCTTCACCGTTGCAGGTGAGGGCGCAGTTTTCTTGTTCTTCGTACATGTTCAGGCCTTTATTTCTTGGATGGTTTTCATGACAGCTTTGACTAGCGCCCTAATTTGCTCGGGACTCATGTCAGCTTCTTCTGGGCTTATTTGCAACTCAATGCCAGGTGCGACGTGTATGTGGCTCTTGACTTGAATGTCGCCAGGCTTTCTGGGCTTGGCAGGCACGGGCAGCTCTTCGCCTTTTTGAATTTCTGCAATGCGCTCTAAGGAAATGCCAGCATTTGAAAGCTGTTTGACCTTTAAGAGCTGGTCAAGGTGCTGCGCCAAATAATGCGCCGCCCGGGTTTCGCCAATGGGCCGATCTACAAGCCCCATTTGCATGTAGTACCGCACCGTGCGCTTGGGCAGGTCGGTCAATGTGCAGAGGTCGTCAAGGGTGAATGTTTTGGACATTCATTTATATTAACACCAAAACTGTAAAAATCAACTGTGATAAAAATAATTGGGGTCAGATCAACATTAATTTCCAATAAATGAGGGAAGAGGCTAAGGAAGGGGCTGACAATAAATGGGGTCAGATCAACATTAATTTCGTCAATAAGTGGGGTCAGATGAACATTAATTTTTTGTGAATCAAAGTGATCTATGTACTAAGTAAATTAATGTTCATCTGACCCCATTTATTGTGACCCCATTT
>CALPYQ020000313.1 GCA_943327965.2 Singulisphaera sp. GP187 | reverse complement strand
GCCGCATGGTCCAGCAGCTCGCGCATTGAAACGAGTGCCATGATGAAAAGTCCCAGAGAGTTAAAAAACTTTTTCAAGCCTGATGGCGCCATCTTTTCTGCAGTGGAGAGTCCGCAGAAAATCATGTAACCGGCTTGTAACTATTCATGATTTTAACAAGCGTCTGTGAAAATTCTGTGTTTTGGGTGCAGTCCGACTATGATTTAAATCATGTTCGAAACTTCGTCCGCCCCAGTTGACCCTCCATCCGCGCCCTTTTGGCGGCTTCCTGCTTTCATCAGCCTGGCCCTCTTGCCTTTGTTGCTAGCTTGGGACTTTTCGGGGTGGGACATGAAAATGGCAAGCCTCTGGGGGGAAAGCTCTGGCTTTGCACTTCGCTCAAACTGGTGGATGGTGAAAATCATGCACGAAGGCGCACGAACCCTGGGTTGGATCTTCCTATTGGCATTGCTGCTTGGCATCTGGCGCCCGTGGGGTGCTTTGCGGGCTTTGTCAACCGCAGACCGGGGCGGCGTCTTTGTTTCTGTGCTGAGCGCACTTTTGTGCATCACCTTCATCAAAGGTTTTAGCCAAACCAGCTGTCCCTGGGACTTGCAGGTTTTTGGTGGCGTGGCCCCTTATGTGTCGCACTGGGATTTTTGGCAAACGGATGGTGCGGGCGGACACTGCTTTCCTGCCGGCCACGCTTCAACGGGGTTTGCTTTCATGGCGGCCTACTTTGGTCTGAAACAAAACAATGCACCGTCGGCTTGGGCATGGTTGCTGGGCGCCCTGTTGGTTGGCTTTGTGTTGGGTGTTTCACAGCAAATGCGGGGCGCGCATTTCATGAGCCACACGTTTTGGACGGCTTGGCTTTGCTGGACTGTGGGCTGGCTCAGCCACCTTGGTTTCTACAAACTGCGACACCGAAAAAAATAAAGCACCAAGGACCTAAGTCCTGGTGCTTCAATTTAATTGATTGAATTTCAATAAAAGTTAGTGCTTACTCGGCTCGGCAAATTTTGAGCATGTTGGTACCGCCAGGTGAGCCCATGGGTTCGCCACAGGTAATGGCATAAATGTCGCCTGTAGACACAATGTTGCGCTTTTTCAAGTGCATTTCGGCTTGTATCAAAGCTTTGTCTTTGTCTGTGCTGGTGTCCATCAGCAAAGGTCGAACGTTGCGATACAAGGCCATTTTTCTTTGTGAGCTGACTTTGGTGGTCAGCGCATAAATTGGAATTTTGACCCGGTGACGGCTCATCCAAAGGGCTGTTGAGCCAGACTCGGTCAACGCCACAATGCCTTTGGCATTGAGGTGGTGAGCGGTGAACAACGCGCCCATGGCAATGGATTGGTCAATCCGGTGAAAGGTTTGGCCGTTGAAGTCGGCGTCTAGCTCGTACTCTTCGGCAGCTTCGGCGGCCAAACAAATTTTGGCCATCTCTTGGACAGTTTCTAGGGGAAACTTACCGGCAGCAGTTTCGGCGCTCAACATGACGGCATCGGTGCCATCCAAGACCGCATTGGCCACATCGCTCACCTCAGCACGCGTGGGCACCGGATTGGTAATCATGCTTTCCATCATTTGCGTGGCGGTGATGACCACTTTGTCGTGTTCACGCGCCAGCTTGATCATGCGTTTTTGCAAAGCGGGTACAACGGCGTTACCAACTTCGACCGCCAAATCGCCGCGTGCCACCATGATGCCGTCGCTGGCCAACAAAATTTCTTCCAAGCGAGGGATGGCCTCTGCACGTTCAATTTTGGCAATCAAGCCTGGCTTGTGGTTGAACTCGGCTGCGGCCACATTGGCCAGCTGACGGGCCATTTCCATGTCGGTGGCGTTTTTAGGGAAGCTGACCGCAATGTAGTCGGCTTGAAAGCTCATCGCTGTTTTGATGTCTTCCATGTCCTTGCCGGTCAGGGCTGGCGCAGTCAGGCCGCCACCTTGTTTGTTGATGCCCTTGTTGTTGGACAACTCGCCACCCAGTTTGACGGTGGTATTGACCTTTTCGCCCTGCACGGAGTCGACTGTGAGCACAATCAGGCCGTCATTCAGTAAAAGCACATCGCCCGCTTTGACATCGCGTGGCAGTTCTTTGTAGTCCAAGCCCACGCCTGTGAGATCGCCTGGTTCTGTGCGGGAGGCGTCTAAAACAAACTTCGCACCCGGCTCCAGCATGACTTTACCGTCTGCAAATTTGCCAACCCTGATTTTGGGGCCTTGTAAGTCAGCCATGATGGCCACTTCACGACCTGCGCGGGCCGCGGCCTCGCGAACCAGTTGTGCACGATCAATGTGATCTTGGGCTTTTCCGTGGCTAAAGTTGAGTCGAACCACGTTCACGCCAGCGCGAATCATGGCTTCGAGCATGGCGGGGTCGCTGGAGGCGGGGCCGAGGGTGGCAACGATCTTGGTAGCACGGGTTGGCATGTGGGTTTGTCTCCGGTGTAATTTAATTTCAATTTTCCCACGAATTTAGTTACACGGGGAGAACAAATTGCATCGCCGATGTGGGCTTTTCCCGTAGGGTTCAATTGACCCATGTCAGCCAGAGGAAAACCCGATCGGTTTAGACTCGGGGTATTCTGATGATTGGCACCCAAGCTTGGCTTTCGCGCCCACCCTATGACTACACACTCTTCCTCTGACAATTTGCAACCCATTCCTTTAGATCAGGCCATGCCTCATCGAAAGATCATTCGTGAGTGGCTGTTCCCCTTGTCACAGCGCTCCACTTTGCGTGCATTTATTTTGCTGCTGGTCGACACCGCTTTGTTTGTCGGCCTCGTTGCGGGCACCGTTGCACTCGAATCGGTTTGGCTCAAATTGCTCTGCGGCTTGGCCGCTGGTTTTGTCATTGGTCGCCTGTTCATCATTGGCCACGACGCTTGCCACCAAAGTCTCACACCCCATCGTGAGCTCAACAAATGGATTGGTCGTTACGCCTTTTTGTACTCACTCACCCCTTACAGCCTGTGGGATACCGGCCACAACGTAGTGCACCATGGCTACACCAACTTGAAGGGTGTCGACTTTGTATGGACGCCGCTCACCGCAGAAGAATTTTCTGCTTTAGGCCCCATAGACCGTTTGCTGCAACGCCTGTACCGCAGTGGTTGGGCGCCTGGTCTTTACTACCTCATTGAAATTTGGTGGAAGCGCGAATTCTTCCCCAACAAATCGCACATGCCCACACGCCGCCCCATCTTTTTCAAGGACAGCTTGCTGGTGTCGGTCTTTGCTGGTTTGTGGGTGGGTGTCATGAGCTATGCCGCCGTGGCCACTGACCAGTCTGTAGCGCTCACCTTGCTCTTGGGTGTGGTGGTACCGTTCTTGTTTTGGAACACCATGATTGGTTTTGTGGT
>CALPYQ020000312.1 GCA_943327965.2 Singulisphaera sp. GP187 | reverse complement strand
CCACCAAAATCGAGGATGGCCAAATTGGTCAATACCCATCGAATGTCAATGTCGCTCAGGTCCCAGCCTTTGGCCAAGCGCGCTGGGTTATAACCTGCAGAGGCTACCATGTCGACTTCGCCACCCACAAATACTTTGGTGCTGTGGTTAGGGACAAAAAATGAATTGGCGTGATGAATGGAGTTGCCCGGAAAACCACGCACACCCAACATCATCGATTTGGGTTTTTGGTAATCTGCACCAATCATGGAGATGTTGGCTTGTCCAAACTTGTCAATTTGGGTAGGCCCCACCATGGCGTGGCGCTTGCCACTCCACACGTTGTCAAAAATACGTGCAAAGCCCATCCAGCTTTCACGCTTCATGACATAGTCACCTCGCGGTCCAACGGGTACCGGCTCTTGCATGAGCCAGGCTTCTGAATCAGTCATCATCAGATCGCGGTTGTGCGTCAGCATGCACAGGGAGGCAGCCAATCTGGGCACGATGCCAATGCCGGTGGCCAAGATTTCGCCGTCGTCTTTCCAAGCCGCAGAAGCGGCGCAAATGATGCGATCAACCAAAGAAATTTCACTCATGGTGTGCCTCCTTAAAACACAGGAAGGGGCAACTTGTGAACAGCTTCTAGGCCACCAACAAGTTCGAGGTATTGGGCTTCTGAACAATGCACATATTGCGCTGCATATTGTTCCCAGCCGCCCGCTTCTTTGGCGCTTGCCGCGTAGGTCTTGAAATGTTTCACATCAAAACCATACAAGGGTGCACAAGAGGTGGGGTGCGCGCCACCTGGTTGGTGAACCACCCCAGTGGTTTGCGCGCGCTCCCACAGCACATAGCGTGCTTCTTCTGGGTTTTCAAAAAAGCTGCTGTCGACCAATTCGTCGCAGCTGACAAAACATTGTTTGGCAGCGCGCGCATAAAACTCATCCATGTAAACGTCGGGGCCTTTAATTTGGCACACACCGCGGGCATCTGCGCGGTCTACGTGAATGAGGGAAACGTCCAGGGGCAATGCAGGCATGGCCACCCATTGCTTGTCATCGTAGGGCGAGTCAATGAGTTTGAGTTGTGGGTTGCGTTTGAGAACGTCGGTTCCCAAGCCTACACGCGTCGGTATAAAGGGGGAACGCATGGCGGCCGCTTTCAAGCCCAAAAGCATCATGCCTTCGTCAATTTCCATGACTTCGATGGCGCCGCTCTGACGCGCTTGTCGAAAGTAAGGCTCGAGGGGAATAAAGTCCAAAGACACGAATGCGAAGATGAGTTTTTTGACCTTGCCTGCAGCACACAACATGCCCACATCAGCGCCGCCATAAGACACCACGGTTAAATCTTTGACAGGACTGCGCAAGAGCTCGCGCACCAAGGCCATGGGTTTGCGGCGTGGGCCCCAGCCGCCAATGCCAATGGTCATGCCATCTTTGATTTGCGCCACTACTTGGGCGGCACTTGTTTGCTTGTTTGCCATTGAACTCAATCTTTCTTGTCTGCCAGCACTTGTTGCGACACACTGAAGTCGTGTCCCCACAAGCTGACGCGAGTGAACTCATGTGCCACATGCTCTTTCCAGTCGACAACAGCGCCACCAAAACCATATTCAATGTCAAAGTTGGAAGGGCTGCGCATGTAAAACGAAATCATCTTGTCGTTGGTGTGCTGACCCAGCGTGGCTGTTTGTTGCACCTTGTGTGCCAACATGCGGTCGAGTGCGCGGCCAACTTCTGGCATGTTTTCAACTTCGACCATCACATGCACGCAACCGCTGGGCACTGGGAATCCTGCCAACGCCAAGCTGTGGTGCCGGCCGTTGTTGCAATGGAAAAAGTGAATGGGAAGGCTAGGACCGTCCGGGCCTGCCGGCTGGAAATTGAACAGGTCGGACAATTCGAAGCCCATGACTTCGGTACAAAACTTGACGGTCTCATCAAACGCAGCGGCGGGCAATACGGTGTGGCCCATGCCAATGTTGCCGGTGACAAAGCCTGACACACCGACTGGTGATGCAAAGTGCGCAAAGTCTGATTTGAAACCCCAAATGAGTTCGTGGCGATTGCCAGAAGGGTCTTTGAACTGGGCTACTTGCTGCGCACAGCGAAGTTGGCAGAGCTTGGCGTCGCCCATTTGAAAATCGACCTTGGCATTTTTCAAAACTTCCAAAGCTGCATCAAAGTCAGCTTGTTGGCTGACTTCCCAGCCAGAGACCAAGTAAGCATCGTTGGCACCAGATTGAATGGCGAAGCGAAACTGACGGTCGTCCATGCGCACATAAATGCCACCATCGGGTGCTTGGGTGGTCATCATGCCCAAGACCTCTTGCGCATAGGTTTTCCAGCGGTTCAGGTCAGTGGTTTCGGCCACCACATAGGCCAGTCCAGCAATTTTCATCATGATCGTTTACCCAGCTTTCTACAAATAGCGTCACATGATGCGATTCTGTTGAACCAAGGGTTCAAGAGCATCGTCCGTTGAGACTAAACATTTCACACATCAGCCTTGGCAACCCCTCCGTGGATGGGGTTTTTCAGAGGGTGTGGGGCGTGTAACTTGTGTAGCCAGCAGCGCCGGGTGTGTAGAGAGTTTTGCGGTCAAAGCGCGTCAGGGCATGGCCGTTTTGAAGGCGGTGCACCAGATCGGGGTTGCCAATGAAATGTCGCGCATAGGACAAGGCTGAGTTTTCAAATTGGGCCAAAGCTTCTTCAGAATTTTCGGGGGTAAAGCCGTCGTTCAAAATGAGTCGATCGCCAAAATGCGTGCGTGCCATTTCAAAAGCATCGATCTCTGCCAAAGGCGCACGCATGACGTGCAAGTAAGCCAAATTGAGATGCGCTGCTTGCTGCATCAATTCAATGTGAGTTAGAGCTGAGTTTTCGTCGCTGGTGTCGTTGTAGGTGTTGCCAGGATTGACGCGCAAACCTACGCGTCCAGGTCCAATGGCCAGTCCCATTTCGCGCAAACATTCAATGGCAAAGCGAGCCCGATTTGCGGCATTGCCACCATATTCATCGGTTCGCAAATTGGTGCCTGAACATAAGAACTGCATGGGTAAATAGCCACTGGTGCAATGCAACTCAACGCCGTCAAACCCCGCCAAGCGGGCGTTGCGAGCCGCTTGGGCATGTTCTTGAACAAGGGCTTTGACTTCATGCGTTTCAAGGGCGCGAGGCATGTCATAGGGCTGCATGCCCACGCTGTCCGTGACCACTTCGCCCGCCGCCAACAAGGCGCTGGGCGCCACTGTTTCTGTGCCTGCTGCCTTGATGTGATGGCTGCCTATGCGGCCGCCATGCATAATTTGCAACACGATCAGACCGCCTTTGGCATGAACCGCATCGGTCACTTGCTGCCAGCCCTTGATTTGT
>CALPYQ020000311.1 GCA_943327965.2 Singulisphaera sp. GP187 | reverse complement strand
GCTTGAGCGAGAGGCTGACAGCTTTAACTTGGGCTGTGTTTACCCGCAGGACAGTGAGGTCTACGGTGGGCGCATACACCTATAGATGAGCGCCCAACTAACAAATTACCAGTGCGGTGGTTTCTTGGCAGGTTTTTTCCGTGTCGGGACCTGATCTGGCAGTAAAGCATTTTTCAACTCATCATCTCGAATGTAAGAACGAGTCCAGTGAGCGAGTTTCGAAAGCCCCGTGCTAGCAGGGCGTCCTCTTTTTGTGTCGTCTGGGTAGGCTAACGGCATGATTAGTCCAATTCTCACTAATGGAAAATCCTCTACAAGCGCTTCCAAAACTGGCTCAGTGTCCGTGTCATTGCTGACCAGCACTAGTTGATCAATCAGACCTTTGCTTGCATCCCTGTACATGCTCATAGCGAGGTTCACGTCTGTCTTTTTTTCAACCAACCGCCATACTTTGACGGTATTTGCTTTGTCGAAAGGTTGACCATCGACATAAACCGGCAAGGATGTCCCATCTTTCTCGTAGACATGTGAGCCCAATATCTTGGTGAACGTATCAGGGTACTTGGACTCTAGAGCTCGGTGATAGTCGTTCTGGGCACGCATTGACTCTTCACCATGACGGGCGAACTTAGTCAATGCAGGCGCAGTGAAGTATCTAACAGCAACCACCTGCGAGGCAGGCTCAATTGAACGAATAATCTGACCGAATAAAGACACAACGTCCAGCCACTTGTACTCAGTGCCGCGCAATCGACCGTAATACAGGTTGTACCCGTCAATGTAAATTGCAGTTCTTTTGAGACCGGATTGATCAGACATTCTTTTTCTTCAACTGCAGATGTGAAAAAACCGCCCGGAGGCGGCTTTTTCGTCCCAGACCGGAGCCAACTGAATGACCCGGCTAGGGAGGAGTAGTGGTCTTGCATTGTACGCAGAAGCCTAATACTGTAAAGAAAATCTTGTTCATTCCGGACTTCCGTTGCTGGCATTCCACACACAAAAGCTGTCAGAAACCTCAGCCCTAATTCAATACATCCCAAAAAGCACTGATCACACCGCCCAGCACCCCACTGCATACCCGCTAGGCGAAAAGCGGATTGTAGACCTTGTAAACGCGTTGCAGAGCGTTGGAAAAAGCTGGGGTCTGCTCTAGCTGAAGCGTTGCGCCAACGCACTGGCAAGCAACTGCCTGCGGAGCAGTTTTGAACTACTTTGAATTAACTTTAGAAGGGGGGATTTGACACTGTCAGCACAGAGTGTGCCGCACCGATTTGCACCCAATTTGCAGGCGCCATTAATGCTGAATATGACCCCCGCGCCCTTTTGAATGAATGACATCATTGTTATAGTCTGACGAATCGATCATCATATGCCCAACCTACTGCATCACCCGTGAACAGTTCCGCACACCAACACGCAAGTGTCGAGCTGATCGACTCATCCTACGCAGCCCGCCGCCTTTTCATCACTTTGTTGCTCATGACTTTGGGTGGCAGCAGCATGTATGTGGTTTCGGTGGTTCTGCCTGAGGTTCAAAGAGATTTTGGTGTGTCTAGGGCCGATGCCTCATTGCCTTACACCCTCATGATGTTGGGTTTTGGCGCCGGCGGTTTGGCCATGGGCAAGTTGGCTGATCGGTGGGGTGTTCATGTGGCGCTGTGGATTGGTGCCATTGGCGTGGGCAGTGGTTTTGTGTTGGCCGGTTTATCGCCCAATATTTGGCTTTTTGCTTTGGCGCATGGTTTGCTAATGGGCGCATTTGGCAGTGCGTCCACCTTTGCGCCTTTGTTGGCCGATACCTCTTTGTGGTGGAACAAACGGCGCGGCATTGCGGTGGCGGTTTGCGCCAGTGGCAACTATGTGGCGGGCAGTATTTGGCCAGCTTTGGCGCAGCAGGGTGTCGAAACCATGGGCTGGCGCGAAACCTACATTTGGATTGGCATTGTGTGTGGTTTAGGCATGGGCACCTTGGCCTTTTTGATGCGTCAAAGGCCGCCCATTTTGGCAGTCGCTGCGCCTGGTAGCTTGCAGTCGGTCGCCTCAGAAAAACCATTTGGCTTGTCCATCACTACCGCGCATGCTTTGCTGTGTGTGGCGGGCGTGGCCTGTTGTGTGGCCATGGCCATGCCGCAAGTGCATATCGTGGCGTATTGCACAGACCTGGGATTTGGTGCGGCACGCGGGGCAGAAATGCTGTCCATCATGTTGGCCTGCGGCATTGTCAGTCGTTTGGTATCGGGCGCCATATGCGATCGAATTGGCGGGCTCAAAACTTTGGTGTTGGGCTCCGTTTTGCAGGGCCTGGCGCTTTTACTGTTCTTGCCGTTCGATGGCATGGTGTCGCTCTATGTCATCTCGGCTTTGTTTGGTTTGTTTCAGGGCGGCATTGTGCCGTCGTACGCCATCATTGTGAGAGAGTATTTTCCGGCGCAACGCGCAGGTGTGTTGGTCGGGGCGGTCATCATGGCCACCATGATTGGCATGGCCTTGGGCGGCTGGATGTCTGGCAAGGTGTTTGATATGACGGGCTCTTATCACGCGGCATTTGTCAATGGCATTCTGTGGAATGCGCTCAATTTGAGCATTGCGTTGTATTTGTTGTGGCGGTTGAAACGAATGGCTAAATAGGGCGGTGCAAGGCCTAATTGCAATAAAACTCATCCTCCAACAATTGCTTGCACCTCATTGACTTACATGGCGGTCATCGATAAAGTATTACTTTGTTTTTAAAGTAAGAAAATTACATGACTACCACCTTGACCCTGAAAGGTCAGGTCACCATTCCCAAAAAGATTCGGGATGCCCTAGACCTTCAACCTGGTTGCAAGATCAATTTTGCCGTCAACGACTCGGGCGATGTATTGCTGCAAAAGGTCGAAGTTCATCAAAGCGTTAAAGCTAGAAAAAAAGCCAGCCCATCGATACCCAAAGATCGCTTTGAAAAAGTCAGGGGACGTGCAGACATTCAGTGGCGCACCAAAGATTTAATGGATTTGCTCAGGGGCGAGCATTGATGTTGGTCGACACCAACATTCTCATTGATGTGCTTAACAACGAGCCGCGTTGGGCCGATTGGTCAATTCATCAATTGCGTGTGCAGTCCAAAATTCATGTTTTAAGCATCAACCCCATCATTTACTCAGAACTTTCTTGTACCTTCAGCAAAATTGAAGATCTAGATGAGGTTGTTCAAGCCATGGGTCTTAAGCATCTGCAAATACCCAAGCCCGGCTTATTTTTAGCAGCCAAAGCCTTCCAGGCCTATCGTAAAAAGGGTGGCACTAAACACAATATCTTGGGCGATTTTTTCGTAGGGGCGCATGCCGCAGTGAGCGGATTGCCTGTTCTCACCAGAGATGTCCAGC
>CALPYQ020000310.1 GCA_943327965.2 Singulisphaera sp. GP187 | reverse complement strand
CGGGTTTGGGCCAGTGCCAGCGTTTCTTGGTTCACGCCTTGACCTGCAAAAGCAGCATCGCCGTGGACCAAAACTGGCAAAACTTGTTGACCCTGGGGGTCGGCACGACGGTCCATGCGCGCACGGACAGAACCTTCCACAACGGGGTTCACAATTTCTAGGTGTGAAGGGTTGAAGGCCAATGACAAGTGAACGGGACCGCCACGTGTGCTGATGTCTGAGCTAAAACCTTGGTGATATTTCACATCACCAGCTGGCAAGTCTTCAGGTGCTGTGTGATCAAATTCAGCAAAAAGGTCTTTGGGCAATTTGCCCATGGTGTTGACCAAAACGTTCAAACGTCCACGGTGTGCCATACCAATGACAATTTCTTGAACGCCTTTCTCACCTGCAGACTGGATGAGTTCATCCATGGCCGCAATGAAGGTTTCGCCACCTTCCAATGAGAAGCGTTTTTGACCAACGTATTTGGTGTGGAGAAAACGCTCCAAACCTTCAGCGGCAGTTAAACGGTCGAGAATTTGCTTCTTCTGTTCGACATTGAAGTTGGGTTTGCTGCGAATGCTTTCCAACTTTTGTTGCCACCACCGCTTTTCAGCTTGTTCGGTGGTGTACATGAATTCGGCGCCCAAAGTGCCGCAATAAGTTGCGCGCAATGCATTGAGCAATTCGCGCAGGGGCATGGAGTTTTTGCCAAAGAAGGTGTTGCTGGTGTCGAACACTGTTTCTTGGTCGGCATCGGTAAAGCCGTAAAAAGCAGGATCGAGTTCCGGAATGTTGGGACGCTCTGTGCGCTTCAAGGGGTCGAGGTCTGCCCATCTTTGCCCGACATTGCGGTAAGCGGCAATCAGTTGTTGTGCCGCAGTACGTTTGCGACCCATTTCGGCATCGGCGCTGGCCATGACAACTTTGGTGCCGCCTTGTTTTGCGCGCTCGGCAAAGGCATTGATAACGGGCAAATGGGGAACATCTTTGGCGGAAGAACCATCGACTGCGGGAACGTGTTGCAAGGCGTCGAAGTATTCGCGCCAGCTGTCGGGAACACTGCCAGGATTGGCCAAGTAGTTCTCGTACATTTCCTCGACGTAAGGCGCATTGCCTCCGAAGAGATAGGTGTTGCCTTGATAGGCTTGATAGACGGACTTTGTCTCACTCATTTTTCGCTGACCTTCGTTCCCCTTCAGGGAACATTAGTTGGTTGATTTACCTTCCGCGACACGGCTGAACCGGTTGGCGGATGCGACTGTGGCATGGGAAGGGCCTAAGTAACTCGCGGATTATCACACTGATTCATGATGCGCGGTAAGTATTTATGACAAAACGGGGAGAATTTGCATTCGCCCCGTCAGTCATTTGTCAGTCATTTGCAGTTTAGTGAACCTTCAAACCTTGACCAAGTCAGAAATTTGAAGCAATGCTGAAGGGTCATCCATGGTGGTGAGGTCGCCAGGATCTCGCCCTTCGCACACGGCTTGAATGGCGCGACGCAATAACTTGCCGCTTCTGGTTTTGGGGAGTACAGACACAAATCGAACGCGCGATGGCCTGGCCACAGCGCCCAATGAGTTGTCTACCACTTTCATGATTTCGCCCTCAAGCTTTAACAGCGCTTGTGCATCGTTCAGTAAAGCACCATCCTTGAGCACTGCAAACGCCATGGCCACTTGTCCTTTGAGGTTGTCGGCAACACCAACAACAGCCACTTCGGCCACAGCCGCATGGCCAGAAATGCTCTCTTCAATTTCACGTGTGCCCAAGCGGTGACCTGCCACATTGATCACGTCATCGGTGCGACCCAAAATAAAGAAGTAACCGTCTTCGTCTTTGATGCCCCAATCGAAGGTGGAGTAAACCATCTTGCCTGGCACGGTGGTCCAATAAGTTTTGACAAAACGCTCGTCATCTCCCCAGACGGTTTGCAGACAACCTGGTGGCAAGGGACCCTCGATAGCGACCACACCCTTTTGATTGGGTTGCGTGAGTTCTTCACCTGTTTGATCGTCCAACAACTTGACGTCATAGCCATAAACAGCCTTGCCGGGTGAGCCAAACTTGCTAGGCGTTTTTTCAATGCCATTGCACACCGTCAAAATGGGCCAGCCCGTTTCGGTTTGCCAATAGTTGTCGATGATGGGTTTACCCAAGCCTTCTGAAATCCATTTGGCGGTGGGCTCGTCCAAGGGTTCGCCCGCCAAGAACAATGCTTTCAAACTGGACAAGTCATATTTGCTGAGCAACGCAGGATCTTGTTTTTTCAAAACTCGAATGGCCGTGGGAGCACTGAACATCACGGTCACTTTGTACTTTTCAACCAAGCTCCACCAAATGCCACCATCTGGGCGTGTGGGCAGGCCTTCATACATGATCGTGGCCATGCCGCCAATTAGGGGGCCATAGATGATGTAACTGTGTCCGACTACCCAACCGATGTCGCTGGTACAAAAGAAAGTTTCGCCGGGTTTGCCGCAGAAAATATTGGGAATGCTAGAAGCCAAGGCAACGGTGTAACCGCCAGTGTCACGTTGCACGCCCTTTGGTTTGCCTGTGGTGCCCGAGGTGTACAAGGTGTAACTGGGATGCGTGGCATCCACCCATTCGCAAGGCACCACATCGTTCAGGTGTTTGTCTCTGAGGGTGGTCCACAAAATGTCACGGCCTTCGGTCATCGCCATTTTGGCAAGGCCACGGTTTACCAAAATCACTGAATCGGGTTTGTGAGCAGACAAGCGAATGGCTTCATCCAACAAGGGCTTGTATTCGACCACTTTGCCACCGCGTGAACCCGCATCGGCACTGACAATGACTTTAGGGCTGGCGTCTTCAATGCGCGAAGCCAAAGAACCAGAGGCAAAACCACCAAAAACCACCGAGTGAATGGCGCCAATTCGGGCGCAAGCCAACATGGCGAACGAGGCTTCTGCAATCATGGGCATGTAGATCAAGACGCGATCGCCTTTTTTCACGCCAAGAGACAACAAGGAAGCTGCCATGCGCTGAACTTCAGCATGTAACTGCTTGTAGGTGTAAGTGATTTCTTGATCTGTTTCGGTAGAGACAAATATCAAAGCGGCTTGGTCGCCACGATCTTTCAAATGTCGGTCTAAGGCGTTGTGACACAAGTTGGTCTCACCACCCTTGAACCATTTTGCAAAAGGTGGATTGGTGTAATCACAAATTTCTTGAGGCGCTTTGTGCCACTCAATTTGTTTGGCCTGCTCGGCCCAAAACGCATCACGGTCCTGGATGGAACGCTGGTGAAAATCTGCATATTGACCCATGGTGTCTCCTATAGCTGCTGTACGACTGTCAAGTTAATGGTTCGGACTTCAATGAGGGCTTGAACCTTGTCAATGAACCCTTCCATTTTGCACCATCTTCTG
>CALPYQ020000309.1 GCA_943327965.2 Singulisphaera sp. GP187 | reverse complement strand
TGGCCAATTGAGTTTAGCGGCGGCGCTTCAAAAAAGTTCACTCTCAGTTGCTGCACCTTTCGCTTATTTGCAAATCCTTTTTGCAGCAATCATCGGGCTAGTGTTTTTTGACCATTGGCCGGATCGCACAACACTTGTAGGCACCACCCTGATTGCCATCGGAGGAATAGGTTCGGCATTGCTGAATGGACGTTCGCCTGCACCAATTAGGCTTTGAACATGATCACAAAAACTGTTGTGCATGTTCAAAAAAATCGTATTAAAAATCAATGGACCACAAAGGGCCCAAAGAAGTGTAAATACAAATGTGTAAGCAATCAAATAATCTTCTGATTCACTCTTTAGAAAGTTCTTTAGCCGATTATTTGCGTTCGATATAGCGGGACGACAGGGTGAGGCGCAATGTTGTGGGAGAGGCGTGTGAAATTCACCAACTCCTACATCACATCAACCATCCGGTCGTAATAGGCCTATCTTCGTCAAATTCAACTCATTATTCAGGCTTAAATCCTGCTCCCTTTAACAGCTCGGCATTTTCTGCAACATAGCGGCTCGTGTATTTTTTGAAGTCGTCAACAGACTCAACTACTGGCTCAATACCCAGTTGTTCAAAAGCGCCAGACTTTGTCAATTGACGAACAGCTTCGTTGGCGGCTCTATTTAAAAATTGCACACGATCATCGGGTGTTCCTTTGGGAGCCCACATACCATACCAAGATTCGGCCACAAATTTGGGATAGCCACTTTCAACTGCCGTTGGCACATTGGGCATCACGGAGCTTCGCTTTGCTGAAGTGACTGCAATGGGCTTGACCTTGCCCGATTTGGCCATTGATTGCAATGAAATGATAGAGTCGATCAAGATCTGTGAATGTCCGCCAGCAACATCGGTCAAAGCTGGTGCAGTGCCTTTATAGGCAGTCATGGTCAGGCTCAGATTACCTTCTTTGGCGAACATCAAGGTTGCCAAGTGACTGGCCGCGCCCAATGCAGGCAAACCTGCAGTCCATTTGTCTGGGTTCTGCTTTGCAGCGTCCATCACCTCTTTCAATTTTGTTTGGGGCAGCGCAGGTGCAATGACCATTAACAATGGGGCTTCACCAACCCGAGCAACATAGGCGAAGTCTGTTAACGGATCGTAAGGTGGATTTGCAATGACCTGCCTGGTCAATGAATGTGTAGATGCAGAAAAAAGTAATGTCTGACCATCAGGGGCGGCAGATTGAACAAACTTAGCACCAATTGTTCCGCTTGCACCGGGTTTGTTTTCTACCACGACGGAAACATTCAAGTTGGCCTGCATTTGCTTGGCAATTAGGCGAGCTGCATTGTCAACACCCCCTCCAGCCGCAAAGGGAACTATCAGTTTAATGGTGCCATCTGGAAATTTTGGCTGGGCAGCAACAAGACTTGTTGCGGCTAGCAGTGCAATTGAAACGATATTTTTGGTCCATGAAATCATTTGTATCTCCTGTTAAATTTTGAACTTCTACTTGCCTAATCTCTGTAACCTTTGCCCCACGAAGAAGAGCCGCCAAACAATGGCGCTTCGGGTGCAGGCCCATGCAACTTTGCATAGGACTCGATGGTTTTTGTCATGCGAGGCAACAACCAATTGGTAATTGCTTCATCCACTTCAAATTCTTCTAATCGACTCAAAATACCGCGAACAGCTTGATTTTGCAAAGAAATTGGTCCTGGCTCGAGCAAAAATGCAACAACTTGCGTTTGTCCTAAACGCTCACTTTCGGCCCACAAGTAATCTGCAATATCAAGCTCAAAATCCTCCAGGGTGACGCTCAAGCCACTCATCGTGCAGGAACATCCCAGCGCTACATGCTGACCCGCCAACCGATTCCAAAGATTGGAAAGGTAGGCAGCTTGTTGCTGAGATGCTGTCATTTCAATTAACTCAAACAAGCGCTTTGCTTCTCAATTGTTGTGTCTCTGCTTGCATGACTTCAAAGCTGTCATTTAACACGACACCATAAAGTTTTTCGGCAGATTCACGACTCACATAACCTTCTCGAACATCAAAAGCCACTGCTTCCGCATCACGCTTGAAAGGGCTACCAAAACCTCCGCCGCCACCGGAGAGCATCTTGTATGCGTCACCACGTTCAAGGCGAACATTGAAAACTTTTGCATTGGGCAAGTCTGTACGCCATTCACCTTTATGACGGATAGCAATGCCGTTACCAGCGGCCTCTCCACCACCTTCTAATCCCCATGGTTTGCAATGCATTCGATCAATGCGTGTGGTAACCGAGAACGGCGACAAGGCTTGAACAACCATCTCAGCGCCTAAGCCACCACGGAACTCACCTGCCCCCGCACTGTCTTCTCGAATTTTGTAACTTTCAACCAAAACAGGATATTTCGCTTCTAGTTGCTCTGTTGGGCTGTTGTGTGTATCGCCGTCATTGATGCACACAGTAACAGACACACCATCTTCGCGCGATTTAGCACCCCACCCACCCCCTAACGGTCCAATACCCACGATAAACAATCGACCATCTTCTGGCGAAATCCCATGAATATTTGGGAATACCAAGTCTGCGTGATGACCTGCAATTGCTCGGTGCGGTATGGCAGGCGCTAAAGCCTTAAAGATAGTGTCAATGACTGTCATGGGAAACGTCATCCAGACACGCATGGGATAAGGACGCTCTGCACTGATCACCGTGCCCATTGGCATAATCACTTTGAGGGGGCGAAAACTTCCATCGTTCACAGGGTAGTCAGTTGGCGTCGTCAAGCACTTATAAGCAACTTGCGCGCATGCAATTCCAGTTGTAAAGCCTGAGTTGTAGAAGCCTTTAACTTGCTTGCTGACATCCGACAAGTCAATTTCCATCTCATCGTCTTTGACCGTGACCTTGACGCGTATAGGAATCCTTTTTCCTATTTCTAAACCATCGTCATCCATATAGGATTCAGCTTCGTAAACACCGTCTGGAATTGACAATGTGTTTTGGCGTGCCAGTGCCTCAGAGGCATCCATAATTTGCAGAATTGATGCATGAACATCTTTATTGCCATACCGTTGGACCAACTCAAGGTAACGGCGCTCGCCCGTAGTGACAGCCGTAATTTGGGCACGCAAATCACCCAACGCACGCTCGGGCATTCGGACATTCATCGCAATGATGTCAACCAAATCTTGGTTAACTTTGCCAGCAGTCTGATACTTCACTATTGGGATTTGGATACCCTCGGAATAAATATCAGTGGTAATTTGCCCCAAGCTGCCACCAACATCCAACCAATGCGCCATGCAACATGTAAAGCCGATTAACTCACCTTCGTGAAAAATAGGCATTGTGAACGTGAAGTGATTCAAATGACTGCCTGTGGTGTAGGCATCGTTGGTCACCAAGATATCGCCCGGATTGAT
>CALPYQ020000308.1 GCA_943327965.2 Singulisphaera sp. GP187 | reverse complement strand
GGCCCGAACCCATCTTTACGACGTGCAAGCAGCCTCAGGTTATGCCGGCGATGTTTCGCCCGAATTGGCCTGGCAGTGGGTACAAACAGGGCAAGCCATTTTGGTCGATGTCCGTTCAGATGCCGAGCGTGCATGGGTCGGTTTTGTGCCCGAAGCCAAAGCGCTGGCATGGAAGCAATGGCCCGCCATGGAAGTCAATCCGGTGTTTGATGATCAAATTCAAGCACTGGCCAAAGACGGGCAAAAATTGGTTCTGCTTTGCCGAAGTGGCGTCAGGTCCATTGCGGCTGCCCAAAGGGCAACCCAACTGGGTGTTGCGGCCTACAACATCCTGGAGGGCTTTGAAGGGGATCCAGATGCCAACGCCCACCGTGGCTTGTTGGGTGGCTGGCGCAAACGCGGTCTGCCTTGGCGACAAAATTGAAGCGCAACCCAACGCGCATTGAATTCATGGCGCTGTTGGCTTGACCCCTCAAAATATCTTTATCATCCGTCTATGACATTTTTGGCCATTGACGTTGGAAACACCCGCTTGAAGTGGGCACTCTACGATCGGCCCCATACCCAAGCCAATGTTTTGGCGCAGGGTGCCGAATTTTTAGAGAACATCGAAACTTTGGCAGAGGGGCCGTGGGCCAACTTGCCTGTGCCCACGCGCATGCTGGGCTGTGTGGTGGCCGGAGACGCTGTCAAGCGACGTGTCCAAGAGCAAATGGAACTCTGGGATGTTGCGCCCCAATGGGTTGTGTCCTCCACGGAAGAAGCGGGCGTCATCAATGGCTACGACCATCCCACTCGACTGGGTTCCGACCGCTGGGTGGCCATGGTGGGTGCTCGCCACCGCATGTTGACGCGGGGCATCCAAAAACCTTTGGTGGTGGTCATGGTGGGTACCGCTGTCACGGTAGAAGCCATCGACCAACACGGCAAATTTTTAGGCGGTTTGATCTTGCCTGGGCACGGCATTATGTTGCGCGCTTTGGAGTCAGGTACGGCAGGCTTGCACGTACCTACCGGTGAGGTACGGCCTTTTCCCACCAACACCAGCGATGCCCTGACCAGTGGTGGCACCTATGCCATTGCGGGTGCGTGCGAGCGCATGGTGCAGCACCTCAGAGACCACACCGGCCTGGAGCCGCAGTGCGTGATGACGGGTGGCGCAGGCTGGAAAATGGCACCCAGCATGGCCATTCAGTTTGAGTTGGTGGACAGCCTCATCTTTGATGGCCTCTTGAAAGTGGCGCAAACCAGATTTGCTTAACTGGGAGCGGCTGCACTTACCGGCAGAATTTATCGGCTGCACTTAGCGTCCGCGATTGACGTCATTGACGTCTTCAGGCTTTGTCTGTGTCGTAAGCCTGCGTCAATTGCATCAAATGCGCACGTTCTGACGCGTTTTCCAAGTAAGGTGCCAACAGCAGAAGCACATGCCGCGCACCGCGAGCCAATGCGTCTCCCGCACTTTCGGGCTCCATGGCATGGCGTGGGTTGCGAACGTATTCGTAGCTTAGCCAATAGGTGACCACCACCGACATGCTGGCCGACAAAGTGCGGAAGGTATCGGGCTCGTTGCGAATGTGGCCTTGCCTGGCCAAGGCTTGCAGCAAGTGATTGAGTGATGCTGTTTTGACTTCCAAAATGTGCTTGAAGTTGGTTTCCAAATGCCTATTTTTGGACAGCAAATCATTCAGGTCGCGGTACAAAAATCGGTGATCCCAAATGAGTTCAAACAAAGAATGCAAGAAGAACCATGCATCCTCCACATCTTTGACATCTTCGCTTGCGTCTAGCAATTTGAGGATGGCGTCTTTGTAGTTGTCAAACAGGTGGCTGACCAATTGGTCTTTGGCCGGAAAGTGATAGTACAAATTGCCAGGGCTGATGTTGAGCTCTGACGATATAAGGGTGGTGGACACATTGGGCTCACCATAGCGATTGAACAGGTCGAGAGAGACCGTGGCAATTCGCTCGGCGGTGCGGCGTGGGGCTTTTTTGGCCATGCGGGAATCTGGATCAGCCTCTTATTTGGCCTGTGATGCTGCTGACTTTGTTGCTTTGCTAGGCGCTTTTCGAGCTGTCTTCACAGCTGCTTTGCCAGGCGCCTTGTTGGGTGCAGATTGTTCAAGCGCAGCTTCAAGAGCCGCCACCCTCTCTTGCAATTCGGCCACTTCTTGGGCCGTTGGCAGACCCAAGCTTCTGAGGGCACGCGCCACGCGGTCTTCAAAGAGGTGTTCTAAGCGGTCTACTTTGGCGCCCACAGGTGTGACCAAGCCGGCGCCAAGGCCCTGCGTCAGTTGGTTGAAATGGGCTGCAGCTTCGTTGATTTTTTCTTGGGCGGAGGCTTGCGATTGACGCTGAAAAGCCAGTCCCTTTTCGACCAAGGATTCGAAGGCCTTGCTGCCTTGCGCCCTGGCTTGTGCTTGCGCTTGCGCCATGGCCCCAAGGCCGGCTAGCCAAATGTCTTTGGAAGCGGCGCCGGGCATAGGCGCCTCGGTGGTAGGCTTGGATGCGCCTTTGGCGGTCTTTTTGGAGGCGGATGTGGCCATGGAAACTCCGTACTTCTTGGGGTTGATCCTCAAAGATCAACTTTAACCGCAGTCGATGGCCCTGCCAAGCTTATAAAATGTCGTTTTAGAAAGAATAATCATGACTGTGTTGATTACCGGCGGTGCTGGCTTCATCGGCGCCAACTTTGTGTTGGACTGGGTGGCCCACACATCTGAAAAAATTGTGAACCTCGACAAGTTGACCTATGCCGGCAACTTAGAGTCATTGGCTTCACTCAAGCACAATCCACAGCATGTGTTTGTTCAAGGCGACATTGGCGATGCAGATTTGTTGACCCGCTTGTTGGCTGAACACCAACCCCGCGCAGTGTTGAACTTCGCGGCAGAAAGCCATGTCGACCGCTCCATTCATGGCCCTGGCGACTTCATTGAAACCAACATTGTTGGCACCTTCCGTTTGCTGGAGTCGGTGCGTGGCTACTGGCAAGCCTTGAGCGCAGAAGACCAAGCAAAGTTTCGCTTTTTGCATGTGTCTACCGATGAGGTGTACGGCAGTTTGTCGCCCCAAGATCCTGCTTTCACCGAGCAGCACCAGTACGAACCCAACAGCCCCTACAGCGCCAGCAAGGCCGCCAGCGACCACTTGGTGCGCGCATGGCACCACACCTATGGCCTGCCCGTGCTGACCACCAATTGCAGCAACAACTACGGCCCTTTGCACTTTCCCGAAAAGCTCATCCCCCTCATGATTGTGAATGCCTTGGCAGGCAAGCCACTGCCCGTGTACGGCGATGGCATGCAGGTGCGTGATTGGTTGTATGTCAAAGATCACTGCAGCGCCATTCGCCGAGTGTTGGAGGGCGGACGTTTGGGTGAGACCTACAACGTGGG
>CALPYQ020000307.1 GCA_943327965.2 Singulisphaera sp. GP187 | reverse complement strand
GGCGGTTGATTGATTCTTTCGAATCCAAACCAACCATGCCAGCGCCAAGGCTGTTAGGGCCACGGGTACCAATGAGCCGTAGTTAAGCCAGTCCCAGCCACTGGTGGTCACCAACGCACCCGATGCAAAGGAGGTGACGGCCATGGTGGCAAACACGCAAAAGTTAATGGCCGCTTGAGCGCGGTCTTTTTCTTCGGGTCGCCAAGCGGTCATCGACAAGGTGGTGCTGCCCGTGAACAAGAAGTTCCAGCCCACGCCCAACAAAAACAAAGCGATCAGAAACTGGCTTAAGTCCGTTCCTGACAAGGCAACCGCAATACAAACAAAATTCAAGAGAACGCCCACACCCATGATTTGCAAAGTGCCAAATTTTTTAATCAAGTGCCCCGTAAAGAAGCCGGGTGCAAACATGCCGATGACGTGCCACTCCAACACCAAGGCGGCATCGCTAAAGGGGTAACCACAAACCTGCATGGCCAAAGGCGTTGCCGCCATGAGCAAGTTCATCACACCAAAACTGAGTGCGGCAGCGGCTGCAGAAACAATGAAGACGGGCTGCTTCATGATTTCGAAAAGTGGGCGGCCTTCTGAACTGCCTTTGAGTTTTTCGGGCACCGGTGGGAACTTCACAAAGTGCATCAGCACCATGCCCAACACCGCCACCACGGTCAGCGCCACATAGGCACCCATGAAAGGGGTCTCAAACCAGCTTTTGCTTTTGGAGGCCAAGTTCGGGCCCACAATGGCGCCGATCAAACCGCCCGCCATGACCCAAGACACCGCCTTTTCGCGAAAGGAGGCTTCTGCAAGCTCGGCGGCGGCAAAGCGATACAGCTGCCCATTGGCGCTGTAGTAACCCGCTACCACCGTGGCCATCACTAGCAAGGCAAAGTTGTGTGTGTGGGCTGCATAAGCGCACAACATGGCCGACAGCAAGCCCACCAAAAGTCCTAACTGGAATGACACCCTGCGGCCCCATTTGGCTTGCGATTTGGCAACCAAGCCCGTAGACAATGCACCGCCCACCACATAACCCATGACCGGCAAGGTGGCCATCCAGCCCACAGGGGCTAGACTTAAGCCGACCAAGCCATTGATGGCAATGAAAGTCACGTTGTTCGTCAGGAACAAGCCTTGGCACAAAGCCAGCAAAAAGAGATTGGGGTTCATACACCCGAGTGTATCTAGGTCAGCGCGCCAAGCACAGACAAAAGCGCGACAGGGGCTGTTTCGGCTCGAAGCACCCTTGAGCCCAAACTGACGGGGACAAAGCCAGCGGCCAAAGCTTGGGCCTCTTCGCTGGGGCTGAGGCCGCCTTCGGGGCCGCTTAAAACAATCACATCAAGGGGCAAAGACTGCGCTTTGTTGCTTGCCTCTTCAAATGCCGCTCTGAGGGTTGTCGTACCCGGTGCCAAGGACAAAATCCATCGAATGGGGGTGGGCTGACCGGGTGGTGTGGCTGCCAAGGCCTGCGTCAAGTTCAATGGCGGCATGACGGCCATGACTTGATTGCGCCCGCACTGCTCGCTGGCCGCCACTGCAATGGCTTGCCAATGCGCCAACTTTTTGTCGGATCGCTCGCCTTTGAGTTTCAAGACACTGCGCTCAGCGCTGATGGGCAACAAGCTGCAGGCCCCCAGTTCAGTGGCTTTTTCGACCAACCAATCCATGCGCTCATTGGCTGTGATGCCGCACCACAAATTGACACGCAAGCCCAACTCTCGCGAGGTGTCTGCTTTGTCACCGATCCGAACAGCCACATCACTTCGGCCCATGCGCAAAATGGTGGCGGTGTATTCGCCGCCTTCTCCATTGAAGAGCGTGATGGCATCGTCCGGTTGCATTCTTCGAACCTGAACATGCCGGGCTGTTCCGGCAGGCAAGTCCAACTCGTCGCCTGAGTGAAGGGCCATGGGGCAATGGAAGCGGGGTAAATTGGACATGATGCTTTGTTTACATTCGGCCAAAGGCGAAGCCGGTGACACCGTCTGTGCCCTCGACCTCTTCAATGAGTCGCAGCAAGGGCCTGAGCTCGATGTAACGCGCGCTGGTCGCACGGATGTAGGCAATGAAACGAGGCGCATCGGCCAAATACTTTTCTTTGCCATCGCGCAAGGTCAAGCGGGCAAAAATACCTGCCACTTTGAGGTGCCGCTGTAAGCCCATCCACTCCACTGCACGGTAGAAAGCGCCAAAGTCTTGGTGCCAATCTTCGTAATCCAGCAGGCCCACTTTTCGGGCTTTTTCCCAATACCGAATGGTGACATCGAGAACAAAATCTTCTTCCCATGTCAAAAAGGCATCCCGCATCAAACTGGCCACGTCGTAGGTGACAGGGCCATACACCGCATCTTGAAAATCGAGCACCCCTAAATCTGAATGCGCGCCTGCAGGCATCATCAAATTGCGCGGCAAGAAGTCGCGGTGCACAAAAACAGAAGGGGCCGCCAAATTGTGCGCCACCAGCATTTGAAACATGCGGTCTAAGGTGTCCCGCATCTTGCCTTGCACTTGCAGGCCGCGGTGCTTTTGCAAGTACCAGTCTGGAAACAGACTCAATTCGCGTTGCAACAAGGGCTCATCGTAGAGCGGCAGAATACCGGCTTTGGAAGACAACTGCCACGCAATCAATGCGTCAACCGCCTGCATGTACAAGGCGTGATTGGCTTGCGGGTTGGCGGGGTCGATGGCCGACATCATGGTGCGATCGCCCAAGTCGGTTAGCAACATGAAGCCATGTGCTTGTTGCCAAGCCAAAACCTGGGGGGCGTTCAAGCCGGCCACTTTCATCAATTGGGCCACCTTCACAAAGGGCTCGCAATTTTCTTTGTCGGGCGGTGCGTCCATCACAATCAGGCTAGCACCGGACTGGGTGTCAACCCGCAAATAGCGCCTGAAACTGGCATCGGCCGACGCAATTCTGAGCGTCTCGGGTCTGACGCCATGGGCATGCGCCATTTCGGCCAACCAGCCCTCACACGCCATTTGGCGCTGGGGATCGGCCCAGGGCACCATTGATTTCAAATTTTCATCAGGGGTCAAGATCAGGTTCCAAATCAAAAAGGGCAAAAGAGGGTTCAAATGCCGCAACCAACATTCTGAAGGCGGCTTGGGCATCTAGGTCGATCGCACTGCCAACACTCATGGATAATCCATTCTACAAACACCCGTCAAACCGGACGATCGCCCTTGAAGACCACCTTGCCGTATCAAACCTCTCAACTTGCACCCACACTGACATTGTGTGGCATGTTGCTATGGCATGCGGGCTGCTTCGCGCAATCTCAGGCAACGCCACCTGCCGCTGCCGCCGAGCCTCGGGGCGTGATTCTTCAGAACAGCCCGCGCTTGGAAGAAAAGATTTCCGATACCGAGCGAAAAAAATCACCCATTCATGTCACTGGGCAAG
>CALPYQ020000306.1 GCA_943327965.2 Singulisphaera sp. GP187 | reverse complement strand
TCTCGAATGTGGGCCTCAGATTGCTTGGCATGAATTTGAGCGCGCAACGCATCGTCTGTGATCAGCAATTCAAAGATGCCTGTACGACCTGCGTAGCCAGTTTGGGCGCAGTGTTGGCAGCCACTGCCCTGGCAATGGGTGCATACTTTTCGAACCAAGCGCTGGGCTAAAACACCGAGCAAAGAAGAGCTTAAAAGGAAGGGCTCTATGCCCATGTCGGTTAAGCGTGTGACGGCACTGGCGGCATCGTTGGTATGCAAGGTGGCCAATACCAGATGACCCGTCATGGAGGCTTGAATGGCAATTTGCGCCGTTTCAAAATCGCGAATTTCACCAATCATGATGATGTCGGGGTCTTGCCTCAGAATGGCGCGCAAAGCCTTGGCAAAGGTCAAATCAATTTTGGCATTGACCTGTGTTTGGCCCACACCCGCCAATTCATATTCGATGGGGTCTTCCACCGTCATGATGTTGCTGCCAGTAGCGTCCAAGCTTTGCAGGGCCGCATACAGCGTGGTGGTTTTGCCAGAGCCTGTGGGCCCTGTGACCAAAATCAAACCATGCGGTTGCGTGACCAATTGTTGGAAGCGCTGCAAGGTGGCGCCTTGCATGCCCACCGACTCTAAACTCAGTCGCGTTTCGGATTTGTCTAACAAACGCAGCACGGCGCGCTCGCCATGCGCACTGGGCAAGGTTGAAACACGCACATCGACTGCGCGTGATCCCAGGCGCAAACTGATGCGACCATCTTGCGGCAAACGTTTCTCGGCAATGTCGAGCTCGGCCATGATTTTGAGGCGCGAAATAAGGGCCGCATGCAAAGCCCGATTGGGTTGGACCACCTCGCGCAAATTGCCGTCGACTCGAAAGCGCACACTGGAGTGCCGCTCATAGGGTTCGATGTGAATGTCGCTGGCACCATCGCGGGCGGCTTGCGTCAGCAATGCGTTCAGCATTCGAATGATGGGGGCATCGTCGCTGGTTTCTAGCAAGTCTTCAACAGCAGGCAACTCTTGCATCATGCGCGACAAGTCGGCTTCAGATTCCACTTCACTGACCACGGCGGCTGCACTCGATTCACCGGGACCATATTGCGCGGTATACGCTTTGCTGATGCGTTGTTTAAGAAGCTTTGAATCTTCGCGTGCAAGCTCTAACCCTAAGTTGTCATGCCCCCATTTGCGCATCACCTCAGAAAGTGCATTGGGCGCACTCTCGGGACAAAGCCAAAGTGTGAGGCGCGTGCCATCGTCTTCCAGCAGTACTTGCTGGCTGCGCGCAAACGCGTAGGGGAGAGGAAAACGTTGGGCCATCAGGGTTTGCGTGTGGCTGGCGGTAAAACAGGGGCGCCCACATTGGGCAGGCCTGTGCTGGCCGCGGGTTGTGCTTCAATTTGTGCGCCGCGCATTTGATCGTAGCGTCCCATTGACAAGCCTTCGGTGGCATTGCCATCGCGCACTACAACGGGTCTGAGGAACACCATCAAGTTGGTTTTTTTGCGGCTTCTGGATTCAGCGCGGAACAAGTTGCCAAACACGGGCACATCGCCCAAGCCCGGCACACGTTCTTGGCTGTTGCCGTAGTCGTCTTGCAGCAAGCCACCCAAAACCACAATGGCGCCGTCTTCGACCAACACGCTTGATTCAATGGAGCGTTTGTTGGTAATGAGGCCTGTGGCAGAACCAATGGAGGCTGGATCGAGGCGGCTTACCTCTTGGTAAATTTGCAATTTGACCGTACCGTTTTCACTGATTTGCGGCTTCACCCGCAAGGTTAGTCCCACGTCTTTTCGCTCAATGGTTTGGAACGGATTGACCGAGCCGGCGTTGGCATTGTTGTTGGTGTATTGGCCCGTGACAAAGGGTACGTTTTGACCAATCACAATTTTGGCCTCTTCGTTGTCAAGCGTTAGCAAATTGGGCGTTGACAGCACATTGCCATCGCCAGTGGTTTGCAAGAAGCGCGCTAAAAATCCGAGGACATACGTGCCATTGTTGTTGTGCGCAAGGCCAATGTTCAAGCCAGAAGATGGCGCCACCGCACCACTGGCACCTTGCGTGGCCAATGAAATAAGGTTGGCGCCGCCCACCTTGAAGTTGGTGCCCAACAAGCCAATGTTGGTATCACCTTTGTTGCCTACAGGGCCTTGCCACTGCACGCCAAACTCAGCTGCTTTTTCGGCGCTCACTTCGGCAATCAAACTTTCAACAAAGACCTGCGCGCGGCGCGCATCGAGTTTGTCAATGACAGCTCGCAGTTGACGGTACTGTGGCTCGGGGGCCGTGATGATCAAAGAGTTGGTGGAAGGGTCGGCTTGAATTTGCCCGCCCGTAGAAGGCTGCGCGCCAGTGGCATTGAATGTGGCGCTGGCGCTGCCCGCATTGTTGGGACTGTTGGGTGTAGTGCTGGTCTGGTTGCTGGTGGTGCCAGTGGGTGACGACGATTGGGCTGTCAGTGCGGCTCGCAAGGTGGCTGCCAATTTGGTGGCATCTGCATTTTTCAGATACACCACATGGATGTTGCCACTGGCGGCATTGGGTCCTGAATCGGAGGGCCGATCGAGTTGTGTAATCAAAGAGCGCGCTAGCGCCATGCGGGCAGCGTTGGCTGCGCGAACCACCAAAGAATTGCTGCGCGCTTCGGCCATGATGGTGGTTTTGAAAGAGGTGTCTGACTGACCTGCGGTTGGCGTGGCATTGTTGCTGGCGGCGCCCGAGTCCAACAAGCGTTGAAGCATGGGCACCAGATCGGTGGCCAAGGCGTGCTTGAGTTGAATGACCTCAACCCCAGTGGCATTGGCCACATCGAGTGCCGCCACAATGCGCGCCAAACGTTGCAAGTTGTCGGCGTAATCGGTAATGATCAGGGCATTGGTGCCAGGGTTGACGTTGACGGTGTTGTTGGGGCTAATCAAGGGCCTAAGAATGGGCACCAAGTTGTTGGCATTCTCATGGTTCAGCTGAAAAATTTGGGTCACGATTTGCCCATTGGAGGCAGGTACGGCTCCCGCTGAAACGCCACCACTTTGCAGTTTGGCATCGGCCTCGGGCACCACCAAATAAAGCCCAGCCGACTCCACCAGTGAAAAGCCTTGCGTGCGCAGTTGTGCCGCAAACAAACGCAGCGCTTGAGAGGGTGCTACTGGCACTGTGCTGGTCAGTGTCACGGTGCCTTTGACTCGGGGGTCGACCACCACATTGTGGCCAGACAGGGTGGCCAAAGTTTTGGCTACGGCATCGATGTCTGCGTTGTTGAAATTCAAGGTGACGGGTTCTTGGATTTTTTTACTGGCTTTGCTGGCGGGCCCTTGTGCCTGAGCTTGCGCCTGCGCAATAGAAATGCCATTCAAGCTGAAGCACATGACCATCAGCAAAGCACTGAGGGGTTTGAGTGAATGCAATGTGCGAGTAGC
>CALPYQ020000305.1 GCA_943327965.2 Singulisphaera sp. GP187 | reverse complement strand
GCTGTTAATCGTCTTTCGTTGCCCACACGTTTTGCAAAAGCAGCAATGACATCAGGATCGCTGAGGTCTTCCTTTTGGGCCACATGACTCATGGTCAGATGTTCACCCACTAAAAAAGAAATCAGTTTGGCATCTTCATCTGAGATGTTGTGCTGTTTACAAAACAACTTAACTTCGCGCATCCCTAACTGAGAATGATCACCGCCTCGACCCTTGGCAATGTCATGAAATAAAGCCGCTGTGTAAAGAACATAGGGTTTGTCCCAGCCAGCGGCCAATTGGGAACAGAAGGGGTATTCATGCGCATGATCGGCAATGAAGAAACGTCTGACATTTCTAAGCACCATCAAGATATGCTGATCAACGGTGTACACATGAAACAGGTCATGCTGCATTTGACCCACAATGTTTCGAAAGACCCACAAATACCGACCGAGAACCGAAGTTTGATTCATCAAACGCATTGAATGCGTGATGCCTTCGTTCTCTTGCAAAATTTTGAGAAAGGTTTGACGATTGACAGGGTCACGGCGGAATTTGGCATCCATCACAGTGCGAACGTTGTAGAGCGCTCGCAAGGTTTTGGCAGACAGCCCCTTGGCACCCGGTGTTTGCTGAAACAGCAAAAAGGTTTCCAAAATGGTGTGCGGGTGTTTCTGGTAAAGATCGTCTTGGGCAACATCGATCAAGCCATTGATCTCATTGAAGTGCTCATTGATTTTTCGAACTTCAATGCGCAAATCGCCACGCGCAGCTTGCAGATAGGCCTCAATGTTGAGCAGCAATATTTGGTTTAGCTGAGTCACGGCCTTGGCTGCCCAGTAATACTGGCGCATCAGAACCTCACTGGCCCTTTGCTTGTGCTTGCCATCCGGTGTGCTTTTGGCCTGATAGCCAAAGCTTTCGGCCAGGGCGTGCTGTAAATCAAAGACCAATCGATCTTCTCTGCGCTTTGCCAACAAATGCAATCGGGCACGAATCAAACTCAAAACTGCCTCATTGCGTTTGATTTGCTTAACTTCAAGGGGCGTGACCAAACCTTTTTTGGCCAAGTCATCCCAATGACTGCCCAAGCCTGCAGCCCTTGAGACCCACAAAATGATTTGTAAATCTCTGAGCCCACCAGGTGACTCTTTGCAATTAGGTTCTAGCGAGTAGGGCGTATTTTCAAACTTGTTGTGGCGTTGTTGCATTTCAAGGGTTTTGGCCACAAAAAATGCATAGGGATCGATCGCTGCACTGAAGCTGTGCCAGAAACTTTTGAAGAGCGCCAGGTTGCCTGTGATGAACCGACTTTCAAGCAAAGAAGTTTGAACAGTGATGTCCTTTTCGGACTCGATGAGGCAATCTTTCAAGGTTCGGACACTAGACCCGATTTCGAGGCCACTGTCCCAACAACTGCCGATGAAGACTTCCAGCTTGGCTTTAAGCTCAGAGGACTCCTCAGTGTTGGCCGAGTCAGGGAGCAAAACCAAGACATCGACATCGGAAGAAGGGAATAATTCCCCACGGCCAAAACCACCGACGCCAATCAAGGCTTCGCCTTGATTGAAACCCGCATTGGCCCAAAGTTGGATTAACAGCGTATCGGCCAATTGGGCCAATCGCTTCAGAGTTCTTTTGAGACCACGTCCACTGGCGTTGCTGTTTTCAATGTGCGCCCAGAGAGCCTGCTTCTCCTGCCGATATTTATCGCGCAATACCGACACGTCCGTCATGGCATTAACCTTTGATGAAATCAGGCACAGGTGGGCTGCCAGCAGACAGGGTCAGGACCTCGTAGCCTGTCTCAGTCACCAAGATGGTGTGTTCCCATTGGGCAGACAAAGATCGGTCCTTGGTCACAATGGTCCAGCCATCACCCATCTCTTTGATTTCTCGCTTGCCCGCATTGATCATGGGCTCAATGGTGAAAGTCATGCCGACTTTGAGTTCATCCAGGGTGCCTGGTTTTCCATAATGCAAAACTTGTGGCTCTTCGTGGAATACCTGTCCAATGCCATGGCCACAAAACTCGCGAACAATGGAAAAGCCTAGGTTTTCTGCAAACTTTTGAATGGCCCAACCGATGTCGCCCAATCTTGCGCCTGGCTTAACTTGCGCGATACCGTGCCACATGGCTTCGTAGGTCACTGCACAAAGGCGTTTGGCTGCAATGGACGCCTCTCCAACGATGAACATTCGACTGGTGTCACCATGCCAGCCATCTTTGATGACCGTGATATCGATGTTAACGATGTCACCTTTTTTGAGGACTTTGTCGCTGGGAATGCCGTGACAAACCTGGTGGTTGATGGACGTGCAAATTGATTTGGGATAGGGCGCGTAACCGGGGGGCTGATAATTCAAGGGAGCGGGGATGCAACCCTGAACATTGACCATGTAGTCATGGGCCAATTTGTCGAGTTCATTGGTGGTCACGCCTGGCTGGACGAACGGTGTCAGGTAGTCGAGAACTTCGGAAGCCAGCCGACCGGCCACTCGCATTCCCTCTGCGCCTTTGGCGTCTTTAATGGAGATTGTCATGGAGCGGGATTATCCCATCTCGGGCATGTTTTTGCTGAAACTGGGCCATCCGGCGGTTAAAATAGCCACATGAAAAATACCCCAGTCAGCGGTATTTCTGATCATTCCCACTAGCCTCCAAGGCCGCACAGTGACCCTGCAAACACACATCCTCGATGGCGGCAACGCCCTCAGCGCCTTTCGAACTCAGCAATTACTCCCTAAATTGCAAGCACTCTGCCCAGATATCACTGAACTTCAGGGTCAGTTTTTACACTTGGTCGCTTCAGAAACACCCCTGTCAACAGAACATGGGGAAATCTTGAAGCAACTCCTAATCTACGGCGATCCCGCTGACGCCTCTCACACCACAAACCATGCGCTTCAGGTCATTGTGTCGCCAAGATTGGGAACCGTCTCACCTTGGGCCTCCAAGGCCACCGACATTGCGCACAATTGTGGCCTGCCAGTGCGGCGAATAGAACGCTTGGTTGAATACACCTTGGGTTTCAAATCGGCGTCCAAACGCAATGCACTGACAACCGAAGTTAAATTGCAGTTGGCCGACCTTCTGCATGACCGAATGACAGAGTCAATACTGACGGCTCGAAACGACGCAGTGGCCTTGACCCAAGAACTGCAGGCACAAAATTTATTGCATGTTGATGTGTTGAATGGCGGACGTGTGGCCTTGGTTAATGCCAACCAAGAATTTGGTTTGGCTTTGGCTGAAGATGAAATAGATTATTTACTGACCTCATTTCAACAACTGGGGCGCAACCCCACCGATGTTGAGTTGATGATGTTTGCACAGGCCAATAGCGAGCACTGCAGGCACAAAATTTTCAACGCCAACTTCACCATCGATGGTGAAGAGCAAGCCAACAGCTTGTTTGGCATGATCCGCT
>CALPYQ020000304.1 GCA_943327965.2 Singulisphaera sp. GP187 | reverse complement strand
CTGCCAAGTTGGCTGGACTTCAGTCGGGTGACCGCGTTTTGCAGGTCGATGGCAAGCCCGTCGTCGATGCGCAGCAATTGCGAGATTGGATTCGGGCCGAACCAGCTTCCATGAATGGTGCGCAAACTTGGGAAATAGAACGGGCTGGGCAATTGATCACCCTAAGTGTGCAACCTAAGCTGCCTTTGGTTCAAGGGGCAGGGCAAACAACGTCCTTTAGGCGAATTGGTGCCGTGGTGGGGGCCGCGCCAGAAACCGATTGGGTTCAATTGGGCTTCACTGAGGGGATTGCGCAAGGGTTTGGTCGGGTGCTTCAAATTGGCCAAATGACGGTCAATCTCATCGGCAAAATGCTCATAGGAAGTGCATCTTCCAAGCATTTAAGCGGCCCTTTGACCATTGCCGAGCAGGCTGGGCAGTCAGCACAGCTGGGCTGGGCCCCTTATTTGACGTATTTAGCCTTAATCAGCGTTAGTCTGGGGCTGTTAAATCTCCTGCCTTTACCCATGTTGGATGGGGGTCACCTGATGTATTATCTTTGGGAGTCTTTGACCGGCAAACCGGTTTCCGTTGCTTGGCAGCGGGGTTTGCAAAAAGTTGGGTTGGCTTTGTTGATTTTCATCATGACTTTGGCGTTTTTCAACGACCTGACCCGACTGTTTAATTAATTCAAACGCATGAAATTTTTCCCTAATCGATTCCGCTTGCAACAAGTCTGTGTTTCTGTCTTGGCTGCTCTTAGCACCATGTCAGCGTGGGCCATTGAGCCTTTCAAACTCAGAGACATTCGCATTGAAGGATTACAGCGCATTGAATCCGGCACTGTCTTCGCCTCCTTGCCATTTCGAATTGGTGACACCTACAACGATGAGGTGGGCGCATCAGCCATTCGCGCATTGTTTGCCCTCGGCTTGTTCAAAGATGTCAGATTGGATGCCCAAGGCGATGTCTTGGTTGTCATCGTTGAAGAACGTCCTTCCATTTCAGAAGTCGAATGGGTTGGCTTGAAAGAGTTCGACAAAGATGTCTTGGTCAAAGCCTTGAAAGAGGTTGGTATTTCAGAAGGACGTCCCTTTGACAAAGCCTTGGCAGACAAAGCCGAACAAGAATTGAAACGCCAGTACATCACACGAAGTTTGTATGGCGCTGAGGTCATGACCACCGTTACGCCAGTTGAGCGCAACCGGGTCAAATTGACTTTCACGGTCACGGAAGGCGGCCCTTCGAAAATTAAAGAAATTCGAATCAATGGCAACCAAGCCTTTTCACAAGATACCCTGAAAGATCAATTCAACTTGGATGTGGGCAATTGGCTCAGTTGGTACACCAAGTCAGATCGTTATTCGCGTACCAAGTTGAATGCCGATCTGGAATCTCTCAGGTCCTATTATTTGGCTCGAGGCTTTTTGGAGTTTAGAGTTGACTCCACCCAAGTGGCCATTTCCCCAGACAAGCAAGACATTTCGATCACCATCAACGTCACTGAGGGTGAACGTTTTGTGGTCTCTGGCGTCAAACTCGAAGGCAACTACTTAGGCAAGGAAGACGAATTCAAGGCCTTGGTCAAAATTGGTTTGGGTCAGCCCTTCAATGCCGAAACGGTCACGGAAACCACCAAAGCGTTTAACGATTACTTTGGCAAGTTTGGTTATGCGTTTGCCAGGATCGATGTCAGGCCTGAAATTGATCGCGTCAACAACCGCGTTAATTTTGTGCTTCAAGCCGATCCTTCACGCCGTGCGTATGTCAGGCGCATCAATGTGGCTGGCAACAACCGCACACGAGACGAAGTCATTCGCAGAGAGTTCCGCCAACTTGAATCTGCTTGGTACGATGGCGACAAAATTAAATTGTCCCGCGATCGCGTTGATCGGCTTGGCTTTTTTACCGATGTCAACATCGAAACCCAAGAAGTACCCGCCACAACCGATCAAGTAGACCTCACTATCACGGTGGTTGAAAAACCAACTGGAAGCGTTTCCTTGGGTGCAGGTTTTTCTTCCACTGAAAAAGTAGCGCTGTCGTTTGGTATTCGCCAAGAAAATGCGTTTGGCTCAGGCAACTATCTTGCAACTGAAGTCAACACCAGTCGTTTCAACCGAACCATCGTTGTCAGCACCACCGATCCCTACTTTACCCCCGAAGGTATTTCTAGAACGATCGATCTCTTCCACCGTACAAACCGTCCTTACTTGGGCGATTTGAATGCTTACAGCTTGGTGAGTTCAGGTGCTGGTTTGCGTTTTGGCGTTCCCTTCAGCGAAATTGACACCGTCTTTTTCGGCGTAAATTACGAGCAGACAACCATCAACCCCGGTACCAATTTGCCCAATGCCTATGTTGAATACATTCAACAGTTTGGCTACAGCAGCAATTCTTTGCCGCTGACTGTGGGTTGGGCCCGCGATGGTCGTGACAGTGCGTTGGTGCCCAATCGCGGCATGTTGCAGCGTTTTAACGCTGACTTCAGTGCCACAGGTGATTCCAGATACATTCGTTCCAACTACCAAATTCAGCAGTACACACCTCTGAGCAAAAAGTTCACCTTGGCCCTGAATGCCGACTTGGGCTGGGGGCAGGGCGTCAGTGGTCGTCCATATCCCCTGTTTAAAAACTACTTTGTGGGTGGCTTAGGCAGCGTTCGTGGCTTCCAGCAGTCCACTTTGGGCCCTTCAGACTCTTCCAACTCAATTTTCCTGGGCGGTGCCAAGAAAATTGTCATGAATGCAGAATTGTTAGCGCCTTTCCCTGGCGCAGGTAGCGACCGTACCTTGCGCCTGTTTACTTTTGCCGATACGGGCAGGGCCTTTGGTGAAAACGAAAAGGTCAGCCTCAAAGAGCTGCGCTCATCCTTTGGTGTGGGTCTGAGCTGGATTTCTCCCATGGGACCCTTGCGTTTTTCCTATGCAGTGCCTTTGAAGCGTCAAGATACGGATAAAATCCAAAAACTGCAATTCCAAATTGGAACCTCTTTCTAATGAAAACACTTCGTCAATTCTCTCAAGTTGCCCTTTTTTCCCTGGGCGCTATTTTCATGACCGCGGTCAATGCGCAAGAACTCAAAATTGGTTTTGTCAATACAGATCGAATTTTCCGTGAGGCCAGTACTGCCAAAGCCGCACAAGCTAAATTGGAACAAGAGTTTTCCAAGCGCGAAAAAGAACTCATGGATTTGGGCAATGCATTAAAAAATGCTTCAGACAAGTTTGAGCGCGAAGCACCGACACTTTCAGAGACTCAGCGAAACACACGTCAAAAACAATTGATGGAGCAAGATCGCGAATTCCAGCGCAAGCGCCGAGAATTTCAAGAAGACCTTAACACCCGCAAAAACGAAGAACAGCAAGTGGTCATTGAGCGCGCCAACTTGGCAGTCAAAAGAGTTGCTGAAACTGAAAAGTACGATGTTATTTTTCAAGAAGCTGTCTATATCAATCCCAAGCACG
>CALPYQ020000303.1 GCA_943327965.2 Singulisphaera sp. GP187 | reverse complement strand
TATGTTTGAAGGCAAGCGGGCCGTGGGCGTTAAGTACAGCATCGATGGGGTGGTGCACGAGGTCAAAGCCAAGAAAGAGGTGATTGTGTCGGGCGGTGCATTTGGCTCGCCTCAGTTGCTCATGTTGTCAGGCGTTGGGCCTGCGCTGCATTTGCAAGATTTAGGAATTCCTTTGGTGCATGAATTGCCTGGTGTTGGCCAAAACCTCCAAGACCATGTCACCACGGTGCTCATTTACAAGACACAAAAGATCAATGAGGCCATGGGCTTTTCCATCAGGGGCACATGGAACTTCATCAAAGCCATCTTTGAATGGCGCGCCAAACGCACCGGATGGGTCACGTCCAATGTGTCTGAAACGCAAGGCTTTGTTTCAACTCTAGGCAACCAAGATCACCCCAATATTCAATTGGCTTTGTGCACCGGCATTGTGGACGACCATGCCCGCAAAATGCATTGGGGTCATGGTTACACCTTGCACGTCACGCTCATGCGCCCCAAAAGCCGAGGCACCCTCACGCTGGCCAGTCGCAATCCGATGGACAAGCCCCTCATTGACCCCGCATTTTTTAAAGACCCCGAGGACATCAACACCCTGATTGCTGGAACCCAGTTGGGTTTGGACATCATGAACTCGGCGGCCTTGAAGCCTTACCGCGGCAACATGATTCATCCCGTTGACCGCAACCACGTTGAGAACATACGCAGTTTCTTGCGCAATCACTCAGACACCGAATACCACCCTGTGGGCACTTGCAAAATGGGCCCCGAATCAGACCCCTTGGCCGTGGTAGATGCACAGCTCAGGGTTCATGGTCTCCAAAGTTTGCGGGTCATTGATGCGTCCGTGATGCCCAATTTGGTGACCGGCAACACCAACGCGCCCACCATCATGATTGCTGAGAAGGCTGTTGATTTGTTGCGTGCCGAAGCCTAAACAGCACCCAGGCGCACAAACTAGACGTCACCACCAAGGCCAAGAAGCCAGCGCGGTAAGAACCAAAGGCGGTGGACAAGGCGCCAAAAATGGGTGGCCCTATCACCACGCCTAAAAAAGTAAACGTGAGAGTGCCGCCCGTTGCCACGCTGGCTTTGCCCTCAGGTGCTTGCCGGGCCACCTCTGACAAGTAAACGCCGTTCCAACCAATGGCCGAGGCGCCAAACACAATCAAGACGATCCAAATGCCCCAAATGGGCAAAATGGGCAGGAGCAGGGCAGTGGCCAGAGAACTGCTGGCCATTAATACGGCCAACAAGGCCAGCGCTTTTTGCGCCCCTAGCCATTTGTCTGCCACCACACCCCACAAAATACGCCCCGCAATACCGCCCATTTGCGTGACGGACAAAAGCAATCCAGCACTGACCAAGCCGTATGCCAAATCGTCGTGCAAGTAGGTCACCAAATAGGTGGTGAGCGACATTTGCACCATGGAGAACATGAACGAGCAAGCCGCCATGGTGGCCAAGGCGCGGTGTCCTAAAACCATGCGAATGGGGTTGGCCAAGGTGCCCCACTGGAATGGCAAATTGGCTTGACGCAAGTCGTCAAAGTCGATTCTAAGAGGCTGGGCCATGACGGCACTCAACAAGCAAGCCAACGCCACAATGACCAAGGACCATTGCCAATTGAGCGCCAACAACAACGAGGGCACGATGGCGCCGGCCATCATGGCGCCAACCGGAACCCCTGTTTGTTTGATGGAAAAAACCAGGCCCATTTGATCGGGGGGCGTGGTTCGCGCCAAAATTTGAGAGCTAGCGGGGGTAATGGGACCATAACCCAAGCCAATTAACAACGCGCCTAAAGCAACGAACGGCAGCCACGGTGATGCGCACAATAGCAGCCCCAAAGCGCATAGCAGCAAGCCCAATTGGCTGACACGGATGGGGCCAAAGCGGCTGACTGTGGTGCCCGAAGTCAGGCTGGCAAACATGGCCCCAGCGTAAGTGATGGACACATAAAAGCCCACCAGGGCTGGCGATACGCCCAAGTCCTTGGCTGCAACAGGCGCCATGACTGGCAAAGTCAGGAGGGCCATGGCCACCATGGCTTGTATGAATAAAGTTGCAAGCAGGGGCAGCCAATTGTTCATGGCTTGCATCCTAACCGCTGAGGTGCACCGCAGCCGACTTGAGGGTCATCTGGGCGACTTTGAGCCTTTGACATCTTGGGGGGTTAAACTCGCCGCTGTTTTAAATTTTTGGAATGATGAAGATGGATTTGCTCAAAGCACTCAATTGGCGCTATGCCACCAAAAAAATGGACCCTACCAAAACAGTGCCTGAAGAAAAGGTTCAGCGCATTTTGGAAGCCATTCGTCTGACAGCCACCTCCAGCGGTTTGCAGCCTTATGAAATTATTGTGGTGACCAACCCTGAAGTGCGCGCCAAGATGCAAGCCGCTGCTAGCAACCAAGCTCAAATTACAGAAGGCTCGCATGTTTTGGTGTTTGCAGCTTGGAACGATTACACAGCCGATCGCATCAACATGATGTTTGACTACAACAACGAAGTGCGCGGCTTTGTGAATGAAGGCGCAGAAAACTATCGCAAGATGTTGTTGCAAAACTATCCAAGCAAGGGTGCTGAAGTCAATTTCCAACACGCGGCCAAACAAGCCTATATTGCGTTGGGGACCGCCATGATTGCTGCGGCAGAGCAAGAAGTAGACGCTACGCCCATGGAGGGATTTAACCCTGCCGCTGTGGACGAAATTTTGGGCTTAACGGCCCGCGGTTTGCGCAGTACGGTTTTGTTGCCTTTGGGCTATCGCGAAGCCGACAAGGACTGGTTGGTCAACATGAAAAAAGTTCGCCGCACCAACGAAAATTTCATCACTGAAGTGAAGTAATCGGTCTGAATCAGACAGGTGCGTATTCGAAAGATACGCACCTTTTTTTATGGGCTGACGTGAATGCTAATTTTGGCGGCTGCTGCTCGCGCCCGGGCCAATGCGTTAGGCCCCTTGGCCAAAGCCACTGCCATTCGTCTGAACGGACGGGTTGTGGGTTTGCCAAAAATGCGCACATCAATATCAGATTCTTGTAAGGCCGCAGAGACTCCCGAGTAGGTGGGCTGCTTGCCATCGCGGTCGGCCAACACCACAGCGCTAGCGCCTTCGGTGGCCTCGATGTTGGGAATGGGCAGACCCAATACAGCGCGAGCGTGCAAATCGAATTCACTCAAATTTTGACTGATCAAGGTGACCATGCCGGTATCGTGAGGACGCGGGCTGAGTTCACTGAAGATGACTTCTGTGGCAGTGACAAAAAACTCGACGCCAAACAAACCTGCACCCCCTAAATCGGCGGTCACTTTTTCTGCCATGTCTTGTGCCGCCTTTAAATAGTCTGGGGCCATGGGTTGAGGTTGCCAGCTGTATTGGTAGTCGCCTCGCTCTTGCACGTGACCAATGGGTGGACAAAACAAAGTGTCACCATTTCTTTGGC
>CALPYQ020000302.1 GCA_943327965.2 Singulisphaera sp. GP187 | reverse complement strand
CGGTCAAAACAGCGCTCGAGCAAACTCCGCCCGAGTTGGGTGCCGACATCTCCGATCGCGGCATGATGCTCACCGGCGGTGGCGCTTTGCTGCGTGACCTCGATCGCCTGTTGTCTGAAGAAACCGGCTTGCCCGTTTTGGTGGCCGAAGACCCGCTCACTTGCGTGGCACGCGGTTGCGGCATGGCCCTCGAACGCATGGACCGTCTGGGCAGCATCTTCACCAGTGAATAACGCTGGCGCAATTCATGGCGCTGGAGTCTCTTGACCGCAGCCCCCCACCCTTTTTCAGGGTGGGTTTTTCGCCGCTGACCAAACTCATCTTTTTTGGCGCCTTGTCGGTGCTCTTGATGTTTGGTGACAAACAACTGCAATTTACAAAACCCATTCGCGCGGGTTTGTCCACCATCATCATGCCCGTGCAGTGGTTGGTCTTGCAGCCGGGACAAGTGGCGTCCACTGTGGGCGCGTACTTTCAGAATTTAGAACAAGCGCAAAAAAATTTACAGGCAGAACAACTCAAAGCCTTGCAACAATCCGCGCGGTCACAACAGGTTGAGCAGTTGCTCATTGAAAATCAAAATCTCCGGCAACTCCTAGATTTAAAAAACACCGTCGCCCCCAGCGCCCAAGTGGCAGAAGTTTTGTTTGATGTTCCCGACCCCTACAACCAACGCATCGTGATCGACAAAGGTCAAAACAAAGATGTGGCAATAGGTTCCCCCGTGATTGACGCAGGCGGTGTCGTCGGTCAGGTCACGCGTGTCTATCCACTCACTGCCGAGGTTACCCTCCTCACCGATCGCGATCAAAGCATTCCCGTCATGAACAGCCGAACAGGCGCGCGCAATATCAGCAGCGGCAATCTGTTGGCGGGTGTGCCTGTCATTGAATTGAAGTTTGTGCCGGCCAGTGCCGACGTCAAAGAGGGCGACCTGCTCACCACCAGCGGCATCGATGGTGTCTATCCACCTGGCTTGCAAGTGGGACGCATCAGTCACATTGAGCGACGGGTTGATATTTCCTTTGCGCGCATCCATGCAACCCCTCAGGCTGAACTCAAAGGCCGCCATGTGTTGGTCTTGCAGCCCACAGGCGTACAAGCCCAAAGCAAAGGAAAAGCACCATGATCATGGCGCGCCGCCAAGCTCTTTTGCTGCCTGTCAGTCCGTGGTTCATCGCCATCAGCTTGCTGGCTTCATTGCTATTGAGCATGCTGTTGGGCTTGGCCCAAACTTTGTGGTTGCCCGATGTATTGGCTGTGGTCATTTTCTTTTGGGGCATTCACCAACCGCGCAGAGTGGGCATGTCCATTGCATTTATTTTGGGCCTGTGGATTGACGTTCAACAATCATCGTTGATGGGGCAGCACGCACTTTGTTATGTGCTGCTAAATTTCTTTGCCTTCAGCATGCACCGTCGATTGCTGTGGTTTCCTATCAAAGATCAAATGATTCAAATCTTGCCGTTTTTCATGGTGTCCGATGCACTGGGGATCATCATTCGGCTTAGCACTGGCGAAGAATTTCCAGGATGGTCTTTGTTGCTCACGCCTTTCATGGCCACCTTGCTCTGGCCAGTTGCAAACTTCATTTTGCTAGCCCCCCAACGTCGGGCACATGACCCCGACGCCAACCGCCCCATCTAAGCCATGGCGCTGCACCTGCCCTCCTTGAGTGAGTTGCGCAACACTGAGTTTGAAATTTTTAAATTTCAAACCCGAGTGATGGTGCTTCAAGGTGTGGTGCTTTTGTGCTTTGCGTTGCTCGGCATGCGCTTGTTTTATCTTCAGGTCATCAGGCACGATGAGTTGCTAGAACAAGCTGAAAACAATCGCACCGCCATCCTGCCCACGGTCCCCAATCGCGGCACCATCCTCGATCGCAATGGTGTGGTCTTGGCCAACAATTATTCGGCCTACACACTTGAGATTACGCCCTCACGTGTCAAAGACTTAGAGGCCACCATCGACAGCTTGTCTGAGATTGTGGAAATTTCTGCGCGCGACAGAAAGCGCTTCAAGCGCATGCGCGAAGAGTCAAAAAACTTTGATTCACTGCCCATCCGTTCTAGGCTGACTGACGAAGAGGTGGCCAAGTTCACCGCACAACACTTTCGTTTTCCTGGCGTAGAAATCAAAGCGCGCCTGTTCCGCAATTACCCCTTTGGTCACCTGGCCAGCCATGTGGTGGGCTACATAGGGCGCATCAATCAAAAAGAAAAAGAACAACTGGAAGAAAGCGATGAAGAGGGCAATTACCGCGGCACGCAATACATTGGCAAGCTGGGCGTAGAGCAGCGTTATGAGCGCGAGTTGCACGGCATCACAGGCGTACAAGAGGTGGAAACTTCGGCCGGTGGACGCGCTGTCAGAATGCTGGCCAGCCGTCCCGCCACCCCCGGTCAAAACGTGGTCCTCTCGATTGACATCAAGCTTCAAAAAATGATCGAGGACCTTTACGGCAACAGGCGTGGCGCCTTGGTTGCCCTAGACCCTCGCACGGGCGAGGTTCTGGCGTTTGTCAGCAAGCCCACCTTCGACCCCAACTTATTTGTCGACGGCATCGACAGTGAAAGTTGGAAGATGCTGAGTGAGTCAATTGACAAGCCCCTTCTCAATCGCGCGCTGCGTGGCACCTATCCACCTGGTTCGACCTACAAGCCATTCATGGCATTGGCGGCACTCGAAACTGGCAAACGCAGCGCCAGTGAAATTACCAACGACACAGGCTCTTGGGCTTATGGTGGACACACCTTCAGAAGCCATGGCGATGCAGGCTTAGGGCCTGTCGACATGGTGCGCTCCATTGTGCTTTCTAGCAATGTTTACTACTACTCCTTGGCCAACACCATGGGCGTTGATGCCATCCATGACTTTATGAAGCCCTTGGGCTTTGGGCAAGTTACTGGCATTGATTTACCGGGCGAGTTAAGGGGTGTGTTGCCCAGCACCCAATGGAAAAAGAACGCCTACAAAAAACCTGAACAACAGCGTTGGTATGGCGGCGAAACCATTTCTTTGGGCATTGGTCAAGGCTACAACGCCTTCACCATGTTGCAATTGGCCAGCGCCACCGCCACCTTGGCCAATGGCGGCCAACAACACACACCGCGCTTGGTCGTCGCCACGCAGGACCCCATTCAACGCACAGATCGACCACTGGCCATGGGGCAAGCGCTCAATTTAGGTTACAAGCCTGAGCATGTTGCCGTCATTCGAGAAGGCTTGGTAGGCGTTGCCAAAGAGGGCACCTCTGCCCGCGTCTTTGCAGGCACACCCTACCAAAGCGCTGGCAAAACAGGCACTGCCCAAGCGGTCACCATTGGTCAAAAAGACAAGTACAACGCCAGCAAGTTAGAAGAGCACCAAAGGGATCATGCTTTGTACATGGCCTTTGCGCCCGCAGAAAACCCCCAAATAGCACTGGCCATGGTGGTTGAAAATGCCGGTTTTGG